>SUSY01000001.1 GCA_015063185.1 Thermoplasmata archaeon | reverse complement strand
CCTTTGCACCGATTCCGTCTGCCTTGGTGACGGTCTTGATTGCGAGGTCCATGGTCTGATCCTTGATTCCGACCCTGAGGAGGGGTGAGGAACAGCAGACTTCGTCCGCGCCCATGCAGTTGATCTTGACACCTGCGCGGGACAGGATGGTCGCTCCTGCTGCGGGGATGTGTTGCATCCTGTAGGATCCAGTACATCCTGCATAGAGGATAGCGTCGGGGACCTCGGTCCTCTCGACATCCGCGGGCCACCATGCATCCCTCTTGGATGCGGGTTCACCGAAGGAGTTACCGGTTGTCGCGATCTTCTTGGCGATTCCCTTGTGGACGGGGAGGGGTGCGACTCCTTCCTGAACGAGCCATGCCCTGACGATCTCCCAGAGCTTGACGAGTTCGATCTTTGCGTGACAGACCTCCTCACAGTTTCCGCATCCGGTACACTTGTACATTGCGTCAACGAAGTCGGGGGAGATGGTTGCCTTCCTTCCGATTACCTTATCGATGAGTCCGAAACCGGCCTTGTCCAACTGGTTAAGATAGTAAATCTTACCCCTGGGAGTGACGGATTCCCAAGGTGTCTGCCTGTGTGCCTCGCAGACGTCGATACAGTAACCGCACATCTGACATTGGACGAGTTCTCTCGTAATTCTTGGAAGTCTGATAGTCTTCGCCATAGGTGTTACCTCATAGTGTTCTGAATGGGAGACGACAGCATCCCATTCCCTAATGGCGAGAGAATTAAGATAGGGGTATATTAACCCATCCGTGAAAATTGTAGTGCCACACATTCCAAAAGGTCCATTTCTACGAATTTCGTAGAATCGACGATTCTGTGTATACTGGCTATTGTCGGGCAATCATGTCTGGCCAGTGTCCCCACTCATCATTGGACGTCGGGCGCGTCCGAAGACGTCATTTTTGTTGGCTCGGGACCTCGCTTCCATCCGATCATTGTCGGAACCGTCACTGGGAAACGCTATATTCTCCTCCAGCGCTTATCGTCAACATGGTATCCCATATGAGGTATTTCGACAACGCTGCGACCACACAGGTGTTACCCGAGGTCGCCGATGCGATATTTCCATATTTCTGTCAACACTATGGGAACCCGAGCAGTATCCACGACCTTGGATTCGACGCGGCCGATGCCATCCGTAAGGCAAGAACATCCGTTGCAAAGGGTCTGAACTGTTATCCTTCCGAGATAACCTTCACCTCCGGAGGTACCGAATCCGACAATCTCGCATTGTTGGGTGTCGTAGGTAAGAGGGGAAGAGACAGGATAGTCACCACTGCCATAGAGCATTCCGCGATCTTGGAGACATGTGCGGAGGCATGCAGGCGCGGTCATAGGGCATCCATCGTCCCTGTGGACAGGGATGGTTTTGTGGACATCCCTGCATTGGATGATATGATGGGTGACGACGTTTCCGTGCTTTCCGTCATGTCCGCGAACAACGTCATCGGTACGGAACAGGATCTTCGCGAAATGTCACGTATCGCACATAAACACGGAGCACTCTTCCACACGGATGCGGTTCAAGGATTCACCAAGATGGACATCGATGTCAGGAGGGACGGCATAGATATGCTCTCCATATCCGGACACAAGGTCCATGCGCCCAAGGGTACAGGTGCTCTGTTCGTGAGGTCCGGGATAGAGATCTCCCCCATCATCTATGGTGGTGGGCAGGAAAGGGGATTGAGGTCCTCCACCGAGAACGTACCCGGAATCGTCGGATTGGGAAAGGCTACCGAGATAGCCATGGCCTCTATGGAAGAGGATATCCGCCGTATGAGGGTGCTGAGGGACAGGATCATCGATTCCGTACTAGAGATAGATGGGGCCGCCCTCAACGGTCCGAGGGACAGGCGTCTCTGTAACAACACGCACTTCAGGTTCGAGGGTGTGAAGGGTACCGATCTTGTATTGAAACTCAATAAGGCCGGTTTCGCGACCTCCACCGCATCGGCATGTTCTGCAGGAGATATGGAACCGTCACACGTCCTGTCAGCGATCGGTCTGAATGCGGAACAGGCATTGTCGTCACTCAGGGTCACGATCTCACAATTGAATACGGGTGAGGATGTGGATGCACTCCTTGAGGCTCTGCCTGTAGCGATCGCCGCGTGTAGGAATCAGTAGCCTGGTCTGTATCTTCTCAACCTCAGGGCATTGGACACCACGGACAACGACGACAATGACATCGCTGCGGCCGCTAGCATGGGCATGTGTGTGAATTCAGCCATTCCGAAGAGGTATGGGAGTCCTGCGGCTATGGGTATGCACAATGCGTTGTAACAGAATGCCAGGAACAGGTTCTGTTTGATGTTCCTCAACACCGCACGTCCGAAGTCCACGGCACGAGGGATGTTATAGAGATCGTTGTTCATCAGTACGACATCCGAGGTGCTCAACGCGATGTTGCTTCCGGATCCCATGGCGATACCGACATCCGCCTGTGCCAATGCGGGTGAGTCGTTGATCCCATCCCCGACCATTATGACATCATGTCCAGTCGCCTGGAGTTTCTTCACGGCCATGATCTTGTCCGCTGGGAGCGCGCTTGCTGTGACAGATTGTATTCCCGTATGTTCCGCGACCGATCCTGCAGCCTGTTCATTGTCACCTGTGACCATGTGAACGGTCATGCCCCTGTCTTTCAACAGGGAAACCACTTCCTTGGATTCGGGTCTGATTCCGTCGGATAGGTTGAACACCCCTGCATACGACCCATCCATGGAGACATGAGCACAGGTATCATCGACATCATCGAGTTCCCCGCCATAGAGGTCCGGCGATCCGACTGTATACCTGTGACCTTCGCATGTGAATGAGATCCCTTTCCCTACGGTGTATTCGAAGTCGGAGATCTCCTTCGGTTCCGCGCCGTTGTCGATGCAATACCTCACTATTGCCTTTCCGATGGGGTGTTCGGACATCGATTCTCCTGCAGCTACTGCGGAAAGGACACTTGTCGATCCCGAGAATGCCGTAACGGTAGGTTCTCCGTACGTTATCGTACCGGTCTTGTCGAGGATTACCGAATCCGCTCTTCCGATCATTTCGAGCGATGCGGCATCACGGAACAGTATCCCATGTTCGGCGGTTCTGCCGGATCCGACCGTGATCGCCAAGGGGGTGGCCAATCCAAGGGCGCATGGGCAGGATATGACGAGGACGGAGATGGCGATGTTGAGGCTAAATGCGACGGACCTTCCGAAGATGAACCAAAGCAATGCGCTGGCCACCGCTATTGTGATGACCGTAGGGACGAAGTAGGCTGCGACCTTGTCGGCCATTCTCGCAATCGGAGCCTTAGTCGCCTTCGCATCCTCCATCATGTTGGCGATGTCCGCGATCATCGTGTTACCTCCGGTCTCGGTAACTTCGATAAGAATCGTACCATCGATGTTCATCGTCCCTGTGAACGTGGGCGAACCTGTCTCTTTCAGAACGGGGTTGGATTCCCCGGTGAGCATCGATTCATCGATGGAACTCCTTCCCTCGATGACGGTTCCGTCGGCGGAGACCCTCTCCCCGGGGCGTATGATGATCGTATCCCCCACGATCAATTCGTCGATGGGGACGCGGACCTCTTTCCCACCTCTGATGACGTTCGTCTCCTCGGGGACCATCGATAACAGATTGCGTACGGCATCGTCCGCTTTGATTCTTGAACGGAACTCCAAGAACTTCCCGACGGAGATCAGTGTAAGGATCATCGCCGACGAATCGTAGCAAAGGCCCGATCCGGCCCCATCAAGGAATATGGTATCGAACGTTATGTACAGACTGTAGATGAACGCGGTACCGGATCCTAGTGACACTAGCGTGTCCATAGTCGGGCTACCGGACAGGAGTGCCTTGATGCCCTTGGTGTAGAATTTTCTACAGAGTATCAGTACGGGTATCGTTAGGGCGAGTTGTACGGTGGCATATATCGCAGGTTCATCATGGAACGGGACCTCTAATCCGAACATCGGCCCCATTGCATAGATAGCCAATATGATTGTGAAGGCTGCCGAGATCAGGATGCTCCTGAGGTTCCAGCTATTGTCGGGCATATCCTTTTCCATTACGGGGTATCCGGCCTTGGATAGTGCGATCTTGATGGCATCTATCGATGTCACATCCGAATCGAATTCGATGGACACCATGTTGCTGCTGAATACGGCATCCACGTTTCGAACGCCCTTCATGGGCGAGAGTGCCTTTTCAATACGTGCGGAACACGCGGCACAGGACATGCCACTGACCTTCAGCGTGACCTTCTCCATCATTTGAACAGCCCGTGCTTCACCTTTGCCTTGAATCCGGCATCTATGACGGCCATGGCGAGGGTTTCATCGGGAATGTCTCCATCGAAGTTAACGACCGCAGTTCCCCTCTTGTGGTTAGCTTCCACGGAAGTGACACCTGGAAGTGCAGAAAGGGCTGTTTCAACCTTTGATGTGCATTTCTCGCACATCATTCCTTCGATCTTGAGGGTCTTCTTGGTCATGCTTTATCCAATCTCCATAAATGTATTAAAATTTAGGTTTTCCAAAAATAATTGGGATGGGCCATTTGGCCCACTCAATAGTTGGGATCCATGGATTTCAACCATGCGAAACATAGTTCCGGATAGTGTGCTCCCCCGACACCTGCGACGTTCATGGCCAATGTGACGAAATTGCTGCACATCCTCTGATCTTTGAACGCACCGTTGAGGATCACTAGGATGGTCGCGATGGTGTCCGCATAAGATTCCGCTTTGGTGCTGTCGAATCCTTTCGCGTCGAGACTGATCCTTATCGCATCTACGAGTCCATCCACTATTCCTTTATGATCTCCTTCCACGATATGGTTGACCAACTCCTCGATATCCGTCGTGAGGAACAGGGTGAGGGCCAACGTCTCCATCAGCTCCAGGAGCAACTTGTCATCCGCGTGTGTGCAGATGTCATCGAAGAGGTCCACCAGGCCGGTCTCGACATCCCTTACATATCCCTCACGTCCTCCCGCCTCTGCGATCACGAAGTCCATACACTCCTCGAGGACCATCCATTGAGTCTCATCCGTACGATCGGGGTCCACCTCGATTACGGAATCCGTGAGGATGTTGTCACCAAGTGTGATTTTGTACACAACGAAATCATCGATAGCATAGTCCATCATGATGGGCCTGCTGTCCATGGCGTCGTAGTACTCCAGCATATGTTCCATCCTCTCCTCGTAGCCTTCTGTGCACTTGCTGTCCGGGAGGTATTTGTCCGTACCGTACCTCTGGAACCCGATGGATTTCATCAGGAGCATGGTAACGGGATCGTTCCTGTTGATGATAGACCAGATGTTGTTGTAAATGTCGGAGGTGGGATCGGGATATTCTCCGCCCTCTTCGTAGTAGACGCCTGAGGGCGCCTCGAAGCAGTATGCGTACAGATCCTCTTTGTCGAGGGTCACGTTTCCTCCAAGAACAGGCTCACCGTTGGCGATCGACATGTCCAACAATCCGGCTGCGATGTTGGTGACGGCCGCTCCGCGGCTGTATCCTGTGATCCAGACCTTGATGTCCCCGGCGATCCTGTTCTCCGAGATGTAGGATTCCAAGTCATCCAGTACGATCTTGGCCGCATCGTAGAATCCCTTGTGGTGCCCTTCGCGTTCATCCTCGGTACCTACGATGAAGTTGCCTGCCCATTCTGCCTCGTAACCATATCCTCTGACGCCGACCGCAATCAGTGTGTAGTCCTTTCCATCGTCATCCACGGTCTTTTCTCCGAACACGATTCCGATGGAATCTTTAGTGGGTTTCTGATCGTATCCGTCGTTGGCATCGATGTTTCTGAAGTTGTACATCCTCAGGAATTCCTTGGCGTTGCAACTCTTGTTCTTGTAATCCCCGTCATGGATGTTGCTCATGAACGCACTCATAGCGAAGCACAGTGTTGCTGTGGCAAAACTGTCGTCGTATTGTGTAGATGGTTTCGTGAAGTAATCATCCGTATAGTAGCAGATGTCTGTGAAATCGTTCTCCACCATTCCGGAGGGGTAGTGGAACATCCCTTCCTCTTCCTGAGGCAGGATAACGATGGTTGCGGTGACCATCATGATGGCAACCAAGGACACAATTATCAAAGAGCCGGACCTGGGCATGATATCGATTCCGGATAGTGTCCTCTCTATATCTGATTTGGGAAATAGTTAGGAATTTCTTGCGTTTTTCGAATGGTTTCTACGACAATCGAAGGCACTATTTATCAGAAATGTGATAGAGATTCATGCATAAGGGAAGGGGTGCATTTGCATTAGCTGTGGCTTTACTGATGTTCCTCTCGGCGTTTCCATTCATGTCTGTCGAGAGCGATGCGGTGCCAGAAGGCGATGTTTGTGATGGGTTGTTGATCTATGAGGTGGCCTATAGGTTGGATACCGTGGATGACGGTTTCTCGATAAAGAACTATAGTGCCAGCAGTAAGAGTTTGACTGGATGGTATGTGAAGGACGAGGCGGGGTACAAGGTGGAGTTGCCCGATGTCACATTAGCCTCCGGGGAGGTGTTGACGCTTGTCAAGAAGGTCGTGAGTTCGAACTGGTTCTGTAAGGACAGGGTCGTGTGGGCCATGACCAACCCAGGGAAGTTCAGTCTGAACAACGGTGGGGACAATCTATACCTTTATAGTGCCAGTGACTCCATCGTTGATGTAGTGTCCTATGGTTCCATCACCGCCCCATCTTCCGGGTGGGTCGGGATGTCCGCGGATGGTTCCAACCTGAATGAGGCGATCAAGAGGGTGGAACCCAACGATACGAACACCTACTTCGATTGGGTGGCCATCGGTGATGGTTACACATCCAATGGATTCGAGGATGTGCCAATATTCACCGGAACCGTAGAACCGTTCGTGTTCCCGGATTCCAATGGATATCCGATAATGGATGCTGTCAGTTCTGCGAACGAGAGGGTCTACGTATCGATCTACATGCTCACCAGCGATTACATGATCTCCTTGTTGGCCAACATGCCAGATTCCGTCGAGATCAAGGTCCTGTTAGAGAACAAACCTTTGGGATACGACCATCCCTGGGAGAAGTTGGACGTTCTCAACGATGAGAACAATGTGGATGTGAAGTTCATCGGATTCGACAAGGACTACGACAGATACTCCTACGTCCACAACAAGTATGCCATCATCGACGATGACACAGTCATCGTGATGTCCGAGAACTGGACCCATGATAACCTGAGCGCATCCGGTAACGATGGTAACAGGGGTTGGGGCGCGGTTGTGACATCCACGGACTATGCAGACTACATGGAGAGTTATTTCCTCAACGATTGGAACGGAAAGGATGTTGGGGATCTAGATTCCGCCAGGGCCGCGTCCGATAAGCCCAACTATGATAAAACTTGGACGAAGAAGTCCAAGTCCCAGGTGGATGCCCACATGGATGACATGGTCTATTCCTCCGTGTCGTTCGATGATGTCCAGTTCAGGATGTTCATGGCTCCTGACAACACCTATAAGGCATTGCAATACTATATGGACAAGGCCGAGGACAGGATCTATACCGAACAAATGGATATCGGTAAGAGTTTCGAGGATTGGAATTCACCTTCTCCGCTCAATTCCATGAAGTTAGCTGCGGACAGGGGGGTGGATGCAAGGTTCCTCCTCATGGACAGGGAAGCATCCCATGTCGTGGACGGACTCAATAAGGCCACCAATATCAAGGCTGGAATGATGTCCGGTAAGGGTTATGCCACGATGCACAACAAGGGTGTGATCATCGATGATTGTGTCTGGGTCTCGTCCGTAAACTGGACCTCCAACGCGTTCATGAACAACAGGGAGTGCGGTCTGTTCATCATGGACCCTGATGTCACCGAGTTCTATCTACTTGAATACATGGAGGATTGGAACAACGATTACAAGGGCGGATATACGCTCACCGTGAAACCCGAGCACGGTGTGGATTCGGTCACATTGAAGGTAAGGGATGTTGCCGGTGAGTGTGAATGGACCATAGTCACCGATGCAGGGGAGGAGAAGAAGACCACTGCCGTTCCTGAACTCGTATTGGAATCCATCGAAGGTCTCCATTATGTCCTGGTGGAGTCCGAGAACGGAAAGGTCGGAAGGTATGTCTACAGTGCACCTGTCGAGGATGATCCGGAGTTCCCCGTTGAGACCGTGGCTACAGTTTCCGCAGGTGCGGTAATCCTCGGACTTATCCTCTACATCCTTCGCAAGGTCCACAAGAGGGGTCAGAAGGAACTGAAGAAGGCGATGAAGAGGAAATCCAAGAGGAAGTGATCAACTTCCCACTTTTCCTGTATCCTTCTCCTCCGTATGGATGGAGAAGAGATACATTCCTGCCAGCACGACTATCGATCCTACCAATACGAGTGCTGCGGGAACCTCCGCAAGGATGACGAATCCCAATATGGCCCCGAACACGGGTTCACCTAACCCAATGACCGCCATGAATGTGGGCGATTCGTATTTCACGCCCCAACTGTAGAGGCTCTGGCCAAGGATCGTACAGAAGATGGCCATCCCGAATGCACAAAGGTAATCTGTCGTGGAGAAGTTAATGAAATCTCCTCCGCCCCCCACACATATCAACAGTGCTGTGATCGTGGCCGCTGTGTAGACAATGAACGTGTACAGCGTCGTGGATACGGTAGTTCTCACATTGCCCCCGATTATGGTATAGATCGAGAACAATAATGCGCCTGCGATCGCCAGGACGTCTCCCCAGAACTCGTTGTTGCTTCCGCCGATATCGCTGACCGCAATCAGTACACTACCACCGAACGTTAGGAATATGGCTCCTGTGGCCTTTCTGGAGATCTTCTCCCCAAAGAACACGAACATAATTCCTGCCGTGAAGAACACCGATGTGTTGATGAATACTAGATTGGATGCGATGGATGTGAACCTCAACGATTCGAAGAATGTGAAGAAGTGAAGTGCCAGTATGATTCCGCTTATGGTGCATAGTCCGATCCTCTTCGGATCTATACCTCCAAGGGTCCCCCTATATTTTGCGAACAGTACCAGGGGTATCGTGAGCAGTGTGGAGAACAGCATCCTGTAGAATACCAGCCCCATCGAGTCCACATTGGTGTATCTGGTAAGTATGGCGGAAACGGATAGCATCAGTGTTGCGAATACTATGAGCAATCTTCTTTGTAAGGTGTTCATGGGTTCTTAGAAGAGGCGACTTTGCACCGCATTCTTGGGTGGCAATATCGGGTCTACGATATAATCCATGTCTATGGATGCACAGAGTCTGCTCTGTTCCTCGATGTTCCTCATCTGGAACATCTCTCCATCTTTCTTGAGGTATGTGCCACAGTTCCTCCATATCATGGTGACCCCGTTCCTGACACAATCCTCCCTGATCGATTTGACCCATTCGAAGTCACATGGTCTGGCACCTTCGTTGCAGTACTCTCCTCCGACATACACTGCATCGATTCCCTTTTTTGAGAGGAGTTCTTCGGCATCTATCGGACCTATCATCGGCGCCACATACACATCCCTCTTGACTGCAGGCACGGATAGGAGGATGGGTACGCGCATATCCCACGCCTCCTGGTCCTCCGCACTGACGGACATGCGGACGTTGGGGTATCCATCTCCCCAATCATCGGGAAGGCAGTCCATGATCCTGTGGGGGCGTTTCGTAAGTATCTCGAATGTGAGGTCTTTCCTTTTGGATATGATGTTCCAGGCATCATCCCGCCATTCATCTGCCTCCTCTATGAAGAAATCGCTGGTAGCCGAAGTGATCAGGAGCATGTCTCTGATCCTGTATCTCCCGTTCCTATCCTTTCTCAAGGGGAGATCGAACTGGGTCTTCGATCTTGTGACCACATTGCTATTGGGAACGCCTCTCCTCTCGTCCCCTTCGAACATATAGCAATTCAAACAACCACGACTGATCCTTCTGCATCCATGCCATGGGTTCCAGGACATCGTACGGGGGTAGATGTCTATGTACGCACCGGTCACACGTCCATATCATCCGCGTCAGTCAAATACCCTTTGTGTGATGTAGTTGTCGTGAGATATAGTGTTGTCCTGAGCGATTTCGATTACACGTTGGGCGATTCCACAGAGGGCATAGTTCAATGTGTCAATGCGGGTTTGAAGGCACTGGGTCATCCTCCATCCGATGCTGAGACCGTTTGTCCAACCGTCGGTCTTTCTCTGGAGAGGACCTATGTGGTACTTACCGGTGACGAGGATGATGACAATGCCCGTAGGTTCGCTGATGCGTTCATTGAGGAAGCAGATCGGGACATGGCGCATTTGGCACACCTCTATGATGGTACATTACCGTTCCTTATGGCTTTGAAGGAAAAGGGCATCCGTATCGGTATCGTCACATCAAAGTACAAACGTAGGATAACCGAGATCTTCGAGGACCATGGGGGAATCGAATGTTTGGACCTCATCATCGGTGCCGATTCTGTAGATAGGGAGAAACCCGATCCGGAGGGAATCTATCACGCGATGAAATACTTCGATGTGTCTTCTGATGACGTCGTTTTCATCGGCGATACCGATGTCGATGCAGAGGCAGCGTTCCTTGCGGGCGTGGATTTCATCGGTGTTCGTACTGGAGCGAATCCTCACAAGGAGTTCTCGAAGTTCCCTTACATCGCGATACTCGACGATATATCTGCGGTGAAGGATCATCTTCTGGATCATATGTGACGTCAATCCTTTCATAAATCACAAAGTGAATGAAGAAGTGTGGTGGGCCCGGCCGGATTTGAACCGACGACCAACTGGTTATGAGCCAGTCGCTCCACCGACTAAGCTACGAGCCCGTGTATAGAGCTGGTTATTGTGCAACAATATTTAACAGTTTTAGTTGCTCAATGACTTTCGTCTTATCAAGAGTTGTAATAGAAAGGCGCCGGCACAAGGACTCGGACCTTGGACCTTGTGATTAACAGTCACACGCTCTACCAACTGAGCTATGCCGGCCTAACACTCGCATTGGGTGTTCAATATAAATATTTTTTGTTTGTGATTTTTGTCGCGTTGAATCGAATGGACCTGTCATTCAAGCGCATCTCTCAGCATCCCTTCAACAATGGTGACGGAGTCGCGAAGTTTGGACATGTATTCCAGAATATCCCTCATATATGATTCGTACTTGTCTGTGACGATCGCCCCTCCGGGAGATGGTGCGATGACACCGTCCTTTTCCAGAAGTCTGAGGGAATACCGAATCTTATGTTTTGGAATGTCTGTCATCTCTGACAATCTGATGATGCCGATGGGTTGGTTCTCTTTCGTTACACGAAGCATCTTGATGTGACGGATCAGCAGGTTGAGATCCTCTTCGATCTTGTTTATGGTGATATCTTCTCCGTCCATATCTCGGCCCGCTTTGTTGAAAATTGTGAAAAGTATGATTAAAAAGATGTTTGGGGATTAAAAGTAGGCTTCACCTGCCGTACCAGTGCTGCTTTCCCCATTTGTTGTAGTTGGTTCTCCAGGCCTGAATGAAAGATCCGCAGCAGTCAAGTGCTTCCTGCTCTGTCTTGAATGTTTTGTAGCATCCAAGGCACTGATATCTCATCTCGGGTGCCTTCGATTTCTTTCCGAACATACATGGCGATTGTCAAGACCCTTAATAAAGGTTGTTAAGCGTGTTTGATGCTGGGACGTGTACTTATGCCTCAGGTCCGTTTGGCTACAAGTGTTGAGCGTATATCGTACAATGGTCATAGCTTAAACCTCCTGGGCGTGTGCATACGATTTCCTCTCCAATCGAAGCCGATTCTGTTTCTAAGAGTATTCAAATAATTCGATGATGATTGATTTTCCATGCTCATTGATGCACACATCCACATTTGGAAACGTGAGATGCTCCCGGATGATGCGATCAGAAATTACCTTGAACCGGTCAGGAAGTTGAAGGAACTGTATGGGGATTTGTTCGATTTTGGATTGGACGACGAGATTCCATTCGCGGATTATGACAGTTTCAAGGAGGGTCTCACGGAGATGATGGATTGTGCCAAACTCGATTATGCCGTCGTTTTGGCCACGGATTTCAGCCTGGTCAATGAAGGTAGGATGACCAATGATGAGTACATGCAATGGCTATATGATCAGTGCCAGGTAGATGATAGATTACTTCTTTTCACCGGCGTGGATGCCAATCATAAGGATGCTATCGAGAAGATCGAACGTTACTACGATAGCTATGAGCCAGTAGGTATGAAGGTATATCCCGCGTCAGGTTTCTATCCTAACGATCCAAAGTATGAGCAATATTGGAGTAAGATCGAAGAGTTGGGTCTGCCCGTTACGGTCCATGCCGGTATGGCGTTGGCACCTCTGGATGAGAAATATTGTCATCCGAACTATCTCAGTGCTGTGGCAGAAAGACATCCTGACCTCAAGATCATCGTTGCCCATCTTGGTGGTAAGTTCCACGATGAGCTGATCCCTCTGATGCAGGAGTATGAGAATGTCTATACGGATTGTTCTGCACTGCAGGGTTGGATGCCTGACGGTAAGGACACGATCCGTCAAAGGTTGGATGAGGTCACTTCTCTGTTCCCTGACAGGGTGGTGTTCGGTTCAGATTTCCCCCTCTATGAGAATCATACTACATGTTCCAGGTTCATCGAGATCATCCGTAGCCTGGATTTCGGAAATGATAGTGTCAAGGATAAGCTATTGGGCGACAATATGGCGCGTCTGTTGGGTCTCTGACCAATCGACACCAGTCGTAGTTCAAAAATGTAATGTCAGATTCGAAGTTCCGCGAATCAATCATCGCCTATTTATAGGCTCGACCCCATACCCAGTGCCATGAATAGAATTAAGGTCATCAATGAGCCCTCGGAACTTGTTCCCATGCTCAGATCTGTCGACACCGTCGTAAAGAGGGATGTTTTGAAGGAAGTGACCTTGGAATGGAGAACCGCCGATGAGATCGAGGAGAAGTTCGGTCCAGAGGGAAGGGAAGCCATCATCTTCTTCGATAAGATGAAGCTTGTCGAGAGTAGGTGGATGTCCACAGGCGGAAACTATCCCGAGAAGTCCTATCATACATTCTACACATCTTTCCACATCAACGCACAGTGGCCAGTTTACGAGATCAGCGATGTTCTCGCAGCAGCTATGATGGGTGATGAGGAGTACGCAGAGGTCGAGGCAAAGATCCTCGCAGAGGTCGGAAAGGATGGAAAATTCTCCGGCGATGTGGCAGAGGCGTTGGGATTCACCGCTACGATGTTGAAGAGTCTTGTCCGCAGGTCCGTCAAGATGGACTTCCGTGGTCACAGGATCGAGATCAAGCGTGAGGAGTAAGGCTGCATCATGGCCAACATTTGGATTATGAGGATAGGGCACCGTCCCGATAGGGACAAGCGCGTGACAACCCACGTCGCATTGTCTTCCAGGGCACTTGGTGCTAAGGGGATCTACATCGATACGCCCGACCCTGTTCTGGAGGAGAACATCCGTAGCGTCGTGGGACGTTTCGGAGGGGATTATACTATCCAGACCGGTGTGAAGTGGAAGGATGTCCTCAGGGATTTCAAAGGGAAGGTCGTCCATCTGACCATGTATGGTTCAAGGGTCGATGAGGCATTACCGAACATTCCCAAGGATGAGGACATCATGATCTTCGTAGGTGCCGAGAAGGTTCCACCAGAGGTCTACCAGCGTGCGGACTTCAATGTCTCCGTGGGAAATCAACCCCATTCCGAGATCGCCGCACTGGCCATCTTCCTCGATAGGTTCACCGAGGGCAAAGCGCTCTACGAGGATCGTAACGGTAGGATGACCGTCATTCCCAACGAAAGGGGGAAGACCGTTGTCAACAAGGATCTACCCCAGTGAAGAGGAGTGCATTCGTCTTCTGGAGGAGGCAGGTTGTAAGAGGCGCGTGATCGTGCACTGTTGTACGGTCTGCACCATGGCGGAAGCCTTCGCCGAGAGGATAGATTGCGACAGGAGCCTGCTTCGCGCCGGTGCCTTGCTCCACGACATCGGTCGTTCGGTCACGCATTCCATAGAGCATGCTCTGATCGGGTACGGGATAGTCCGTGAGTTGGACCTCCCGGATGAGGTGGCCGAGATCGTTCGTAGACACACCGGTGCTGGTTTGGATGTGGAGGACGCGATAGGATTCGGACTCCCCAGTGGCGATTATATCCCCCGGACCATAGAGCAGAAGATAGTTGCGCATGCAGACAATATGGTCAGCGACAATCGTTTGGTGACTCACGACTATTCCGTGGACCGTCTCAGGAACAAGGGTTCGGATCGCGGTGCCGACAGGATGGAGGCATTGCACAGGGAGCTCTCGGACCTGTATGGCGAGGACCTCGATGTTCTGGTGGAACGTTTAGGTGAGTATCCGCAGATGAAGGGTGCATGTGCACCGTTCACAGTCCCTGAAGAGTTCCGTCTCTGAGTATCTTCTCGGGGAATCTCTTCAGTAGGACCACATCACCTATTGCGGATATCCAGGAGTAGGGGATGTTGATGACTATGCCGTGTTCCGCCAATACGGGGTTGACATCCTTCACTATCAGGCCATCCACACAACGATTGGCCAGGTCAAAACCCATTTCCGATACTTTTCCAACGAATATTCCCTTTGGGGTGTAGACGTTCAATCCGATTATGTCGCCTGTTTCATCCATCATACGTCTATCACTCCATTGCAGCGTTGATGGTCATCTCCGAGATGTCCATGCTGTATTCCGCGATTCTCTTCACGCTCTCAGCTATGATCTTGGCAGCCAATGCTCCCTTTCCTTCAAGATTCTCCGACATCGCTGAGATAGAAATCGATTTCGATACCAGTTCCTCACCCCTGGTGATACACTCATTGGCCACGACCATATCCTTGGCAACCCACGTCGCGATCGAATCGGAGAACAGTGTGACCACATCTCTTCCAGTGGCCACGATCTCTGCGTCCACTATGTTGGTACTGTCATCCTCGATTAGGGAACGGAGGTTCTTGGAAAGGACGATCGCATGGTCACCTATCCTTTCGATGGTCTTACTGACGGTTCCGCATCTTGATATCGTCATGATGTCCGCACCGAGCCTTCTCGATATGGTCACATCCTTCTGGTGTATGTTCACCTGTCTGGAGATTAGCCAATTCAATCTGTCGATCTCGAGATCACGGTTTTCCATGTCCTCCAGGTACTTCGGATCCTTTTTATCCAGAGCATTCAGGACATCGTTCAACATGTTCCTAACAAGGATCTTCATTCTTTCGATGGATTTGATGGGTCTGAGTTCGTCCTGATTGATCAGGTCCTTGATGACGATGTGTATATCGTCCTCCTCAAGGATCTCTAGGCCGATGGCGATTTGAACGAAATTGGATGCCACGCTCGTGATGGTGGTCCTTAGTCCGGTTTCCGAGCGGATTTCGATGGTGCTATGTCCTGCGATGTAGGCGCCGATCAATTGTCTGTAGAATAAGGTCATATCATGGATATCGGTGACATCGATTAGTTTGGTCGAGTGAGTCTGTGATGTGGAGGAACCTTCGGGGCAGATCATCAAACAACCGTCGGATTGGGGGAGTAGGCCAACAGACGCGTTCTTCTTTATGCCAACGGATTCCGCCCATTCCTTTGGAAGTGTGACCATAAATGAGGATCCGCCTGTGACTTGAATCTTTCTGATCTCCATCGATATGCCTCGCGTGTACGATTGATTCCAATCTATATAGGCATATATATCATCCCTTCGAGGAATATTGTGGCCGACCCGATTGTTTTTTCTAATGATTTCCAGATTTTTGGGTTCTGTATAATTGGGCCCAATTCCATTTTGGAATTTCTTCGGAGTATATAAATTATGATTATCTATATATAATTATATATAAAATATAGATTTACATAGTAATCAATATATTATATCGATAACGTATATATTGAAAAATCCGGAGTACGTACCGAGGCAAGAATTTGGATAGGAAGAATCTGGTGACTTTCGTCTTTGCGATTATCATGTTTTCATCCATCGGCGTTTTTCTTTTTTCGGATGTCGATGATGCGGAATTGAATGTTTTGACTATCGATGGGGTGGAACCTACAGAAGAGAATGTCCTCGATGCTTCATACGAGATTCAAAGGAATTTGATCATTTGTACGATGGGTATACCGACAGGTAATGTGGCCTGTTTCATTGATTGGATCACAAGCGACGAGGGTCAGAGCATCGTCGCAGAGGAGTTCGTACCGCTGCCCGATGAGGAACGCACAGGATATGATGTCCCCTCATCCAATGGTGTACAGACCATCAATGTTGGTGGTTCAACATCCGTTCAGGCTACCATGATGAGACTGGCAGATGCGTACAAGGACAGGTTCGGAATCAACGTGAATGTATCCGGCGGGGGATCCGGTGTAGGTGCAAGCAATACCATCAATGGACAGTTCGACATCGGTATGTGCTCAAGGAATCTGAAATCCAGTGAGATTGAGAAGGGATTGGTTCCCACACACATCGGTAAGGATGGGGTGGCCGTTATCGTCAATGGGGCAGGTGTAGATAACCTCACACTCGAGCAGATTTCTGCCATCTATAGTGGAGAGATAACCAATTGGAAAGAGGTTGGCGGCACAGATACTACCATCGCGGTGATAGCACGTGACGATTCCTCCGGAACCAGAGAATGTTTCGACAAAGCCATGGGTTCGGATTGGACCATGAAAGAGGATGTTGTCAAATACAATTCATCGGGCGGAGTCATCGGTGCCGTGAGGATAGCGACAGGGGCGATCGGCTATGTCAGTATTGGGCAGTTGGAGTCCATTTGAGGTGTTGTTATGAGATTCAACGTTCGTGATATGGCTCCTGGTCAGAGGAACGATGTTCTGATGAGATATGCCCTCACCGCTGTAGCTTTCTTGACTGTATTAATCATCATTCTAATTATCGGATTCATCGGTTTCAATGGAGTGGATGTGCTTTCGTACACTTCCATCACAGAGTTCCTTTTCAGTACCGAGTGGAATCCAGACGAGGGCGCATATGGTGCATTGGCCATAGTTCTCGGAACCGTGTTGGTAACCCTGGGTGCGATGGTCTTCGCATTCCCCGTAGGGCTGGCAGCGGCCGTCTACATCTCCGAGTTCTCGTCGCCGAAGCTTTGTAACAGATTGAAGCCCGTTTGTGAAGTGTTCGCGGGAATCCCATCGGTCGTGTACGGTTTCTTCGGATTGTTGGTGTTGTTACCGATATTGATTGATCTGTTTCCCAATCACCTGCTCTATGGGTCCTCCTGGTTGGCATCCTCCATCCTTTTAGGTATCATGGCCTTGCCCACCATTATTTCAGTATCGGAGGATGCGATCCATTCGGTTCCGCAGTCCTTCAGGGAGGCGTCTCTGGGGATGGGTGCTACTAAGTGGCAGACCACTTACAAAGTGGTAGTACCCGCGGCCATTTCCGGCATCTCCGCTGCGGTCACACTCGGCATCGGGAGGGCGATCGGCGAGACCATGGCCGTGATGATGGTCTCCGGAAACTCCGCGCTCATTCCGAATCCCCTATGGAACGTGTTCTCTCTGATCAGTACTATAACCGGAACGCTGGCACTCGAGATGCCCGAAGTGGCCGTAGGTTCCGCACACTATTCCGCGTTGTTCATGCTGGCACTCGTTCTCATGGTGATGGTCCTTGCAGTGAACCTCCTTGCACGTATCGTCATCAATAGAACGCGCCGTAAGTTCACCGGATTCGATCCGAAATCTACTTTGATCCATCGTATCTTCGGCGATTCCAGGCCCATCGTTATGATGTCGGATTCTTGGCATCGCAATAAGGGAACAATGATGAGGGCCGGATTCCTGGCACTTGTATTCATAGCAGGTTGGATGTTCTCCTCCCTCTTCGTAGGGGACATGATGGCGTTGGTGTTCGCACTGGTTCTGGCACTGTTCGCTGTCATCATCCCCCATATGTTGAACGGACTGGATCCGAATGGAAGGCAGGGGGTCGCAGTCTGTGCATTGATGATCAACATGGTCGTCGTCATTGGAATCCTGGTGGCAATCATCGGATACATCCTTGTCAACGGGGTTCCATACCTCAGTATGGAGTTCCTGACCCAGTTTCCTGAGGATGGTGGGGCATCGGGAGGCATATTCCCTGCGATCGTGGGTACTTTGGAACTCATCGTCGGAACAGCGGTGATCGCATCGCCATTCGGTATCCTCACGGGAATCTATCTTGTCGAGTACTCCAAGGACAGTAAGTTGAACAGGATCATCAGGGAAGCCATAGACATCCTGAATGGAACACCATCCGTCGTGTTCGGTCTGTTCGGATTGACCTTCCTCGTAATCGCACTCGGTATGGGCCAATCCTTACTCGCGGGATGTCTGGCACTCGCGTTCATGATCGTGCCTGTGATCATTAGGACCACAGAGGAGGCACTCATGACCGTTCCAAGGGAGCTCCGCGAGGCATCCAGAGCGATGGGTGCGACCAAGTGGCAGACCACTTACAAAGTGGTACTTCCTGCTGCAATGGGCGGTACGATCACGGGCTCCATCCTTGCAATCGGGCGTGCCGCAGGGGAGACTGCACCGATCATGTTCACGGCGGCAGTCGCATACCAACCTGAGTTGGCAGGTTCCTTGTTGGAACCTGTGATGGCATTACCATATCACCTTTACTATCTCGCAGCCGAGGTTCCCGGGGCGACCGGTGCACAGTACGGTACAGCTACCGTGTTGCTCATCATCGTACTGGGTATGTTCATTGCGGCTTCAATCGTAAGGAATCATTACAACAAGAAAATCAAGTGGTGAATAAGTGACTGGTACAATGAATGGAACAATCTCATCGGACGGTCGCGAAATCGCGATCGATATCCGTAATATGAGTCTGTGGTACGGAGAGAAGCAGGCCCTCTACGATGTTTCCCTTCCGATAAGGAAGAATGCCATCACGGCATTGATCGGTCCTTCCGGATGCGGCAAGTCCACCCTTCTGAGAAGCATCAACAGGATGAACGATCTGGTGGACGGTTGTAGGATGGAGGGATCCATGATGTTCGATGGGCAGGACATCCTATCTCCCAACATCGATGTGAACACATTACGTGTCAGGGTAGGGATGGTATTCCAGAAACCAAATCCTTTCCCGATGACCATCAGGGAGAATCTCACTTACGGCCCAAAACTCCAGGGGATCAAGGACAAGGCAGAATTGGATGAGATCGTCGTCTCTTGTCTACAGAAGGCCGCCATCTATGACGAGGTCGCTGACAGGCTCGATCGTTCAGCATTCGGTCTATCGGGAGGTCAGCAACAGAGACTCTGTATCGCGAGGGCACTCTCGGTCAATCCCGAGGTCATTCTCATGGACGAGCCCACATCCGCCCTCGACCCCATTGCGACATCCAAGATAGAGGATCTCGCCGTTCAGTTGAGGAAGGACTATACGGTCGCAATAGTCACACACAACATGCAACAAGCATCCCGTATAAGTGACTACACTGCATTCATGTACATGGGAAAATTGATCGAATATGGGGAGACATCCGAGCTCTTCAGCAATCCCAAGGAAGAGCTTACCGAAAGATACCTCACAGGCAGGTTTGGGTGATAACATGATGAAGTTCCAGGAAGAGATGGGCGAACTCAGGAGGAACACCATGGCCATGGCGGAACTTACCGAGAACATGGTCGAAAGGTCATTGGATATCCTTCTCACTATGGATCTGGACGGTGCGGAACGTATGGTCGACGATTTCGTCAAGGTCGACCGTTATGATAGGAAGGTCGAGGAGCAGGCGATCAGGATCCTGACCCTCTATCAGCCGATGGCGTCCGACATGAGGGTCGTGGCCACATACATGAAGTGCATCACGTACATGGAAAGGATTGCGAAGTATTGCAAGAACATCGCAGTCGCCACACAATACATGAAGGATAAGTTGCAGTACGACATCATATCATGTCTGAAACCGATGGGGGACACCGCGACTCAGATGGTCGGAATCGTAATCGACGGTCTAAAGAATGCCTCGGTGGATGGTTTTGACAGGATCACGGACATGGACAATCTGTTGGACAACGCACTTCGTGAGGATATGAAGTCCATCATCGATTTCATTACGAAGAATCCGGAATCCGCGGATGTCTGTACATACTACATCTCTGTGATGAAGTATCTGGAGCGTATCGGTGATCACGCATGTAAGATCGCAGAGAAGGTCACATTCATGGTCACAGGATTCCATGCGGTTATCGATTGATATCCCTTCAGGATAACGGGTACTCATGTTGTCACGCGTGTACGCGTGTTTATCTAGTGTACCGTACATTTCCTACCAATAGGTGTATCAAATGACCATCCACGTCTCCGATATCGATTTCGACGCTTTGATTTCACAGAACGAGTATGTTCTTGTGGACTGTTTCGCAACCTGGTGCGGACCCTGTAAGAGGATCGCTCCAATCATCACCGAGCTCGCCGATGAGTATGAGGGCAAGGTGGCCATCGCCAAGATGGATGTGGACAGATCCCCGCGTGTTTCCTCCCAGTTCGGAATCCAGGCGATCCCAACACTCCTTTACTTCAAAGGTGGACAATTGGTCAAGACCGTTGTCGGTCTCAAGACCAAGGAGCAGATCATCGACGAGATGATGGGTCTCGGTTTCATCACCGAGGTGGCACCTAAGAAACCCGCCACTTACAGTGACAATGTCACCATCGTAACCGATGCCAACTTCGCAGACTTCATCTCCTCCGGTCTGTCCATCGTGGACTGTTGGGCACCCTGGTGCGGACCCTGTCGCAGGATGGGCCCGATCATCGATGGTCTCGCGGACATCTCCGTTGGGGAGATAAAGGTCGGAAAGCTCGATGTGGATGAGAATCCCGAGGTCTCCAGGAAGTACGACATCATGTCCATCCCTGCCCTCCTTATGTTTAAGGATGGGAAGATGGTCGATACCATCGTTGGACTCGACCCCTCACTCACTCCCGAAGTCTTGAAGAAGTACATGTTGGAACTGTGATTGTATGGAATACGACGTCGCCGTCATAGGTACTGGGCCCGCAGGTCTGCAGGCAGCCATCCACGCTGCCAGGAAGAAGGTCTCCGTGGTCGTTCTGGGAAAGGTCGTCAACAGTGCGATGACCGGAACACATGTGGAGAATTACTTTGGGATCCCTGGGGCCAAGGACGGAGATTCCATCCTCGCGGATGGTATCGCACAGGCGAAGGCATTCGGTTGTACCTTTGTGGAATACAATGTGATCTCCGCTGAGGATGTAGGCGGTTCCTTCGTTATCACCGCAGAGGATGACAGCACCTATGAGGTCAAGTCCGTCGTCATAGCCACCGGGGTCTCCAGAAAGGCCCTTGGCGTCCCAGGCGAGAAGGAGCTCTTCGGAAAAGGCGTCAGCTATTGTGCGATCTGTGATTGCAATTTCTATCGCGGAAGGGTGGTCGCCATCGTTGGTGACGAGACCGAGGCGGCCGTATCCGCCGCGATGATGACAAGGTATGCATCCAAGACATACTGGGTATCTGCGGATGTGAAAGCATCATCTGTTGCGAAGGAGAAGGCTATCGCTGCAGGCGCCATCCTTTTGGAGACCTCGATCGAGAGCATCCGTGGTGAGAACAGGGTCTCCTCGATGGTACTCGCGGACGGTTCCGAGGTCGATGTCGATGGTGTGTTCATCGAGTTGGGTGCCAAATCATCCGCGGATCTCGCGATGGATCTCGGAGTCATGCCTGAGATGGACGATTCGATCAAGGTGGACCGTCAATGCGGTACCGAGGTTCCCGGTGTGTACGCATGCGGAGATGTTACCGGAAAACCCTGGCAGGTTGCCAAGGCGGTTGGAGAGGGATGCATCGCAGGTCTCTCCGCAGCCGATCATGCCAAGGGTAGGATGTCATGACAGCTGTGGACGATCTTGTCGCGGGCATGATCCGTGAGGAGGGAGGGTTCCAAAAGGCCCTGAGGCATGTGTTGGAAAACGATCTCCGTATGACTGTCAACGAGTTCTGCAAGGCCACCGGCATCTCCCAGAGCACCATGTACAAGATTGTCGAGGAGAAGAGGGAACCGAATCTTCGTACCGCGAGGATGATCATCCGTTCGGTCAAGATCCTTTCGAGTTCGTCCTCCGAGAACTTTATCGCGGTCATCGCATCTCATCAGGTCCTTCAGACTATGGAACGCGAGACCGAGGTCGACGGTCGTATCGTGCGTCTGAGGGAGTATCCAGTGTCGACGGTAGAGGATGCCATCATCGCTGCGCTTCGCGCGGAGAAGGATGGTGCATTGGGAGTCATCTGTGCACCGATCGTGACGCCCACCATCGAGAGGATCCTTACGATTCCCGTATCCCCGGTGATACCCACTACGAGCATAGCCACCGCCATCGATAGGCTTAAATGGGATCTTTGAAACCGATTCCACATCCATTTCCCTGCAATTAGTTAATATATCACCTTAACTGTTTAAGGTATGACGATAAAGGGGATACCATGGTCTTCGAATTACAGGTCACCAGCAACACGCCGATGACGGCGGTCTCCGATCCCAATCAGGTCGCTGAATCGTTCCTTATCGACATCGGGTACATTCCAAAGGGTTATGATCCCAAGACTTCCGCTACCAGTATCAGGGACAGCGTCCCATACCGTCTTTTCATGGAATTCTTCATGAAATATCAATCCAGGGCATGGTCTGTGGAGGAGTTGGCCTATCTTCTCGGTACAAGCAAGCCCACCATCTACAGGCATATCAATAAACTGAAGGCATTGGACCTTCTGGAATCCATGGATGTGGAATACGATGGGGACATGAGGAAAGGTTACCGTATCAGATATGGGGATCTCTCCAAGGCCTGGACGTTCACATGTTCCAACGTCGAGATGGCGATGAAGAACTACTCCGCAACGGTTGATCATTTTCAGCAACTAATGTCCAAGAGGAGGGAAGAGATTGATTGATATCCCATACGAGATAATTCCTGGCTCCAAGTATCTCATCAGGTCAGCCGAGGACGAGGACACGATAGGCGTCTTCGTAGGCTATTCCATGATCGGAAGCGAATCCGCACTCGTCATTCGTATGGACGGGGGAAGGATCAGGTTCTTCATGGTGTCCCAGATCACTTACATGGACCTTCTGGAATCGTCAGTTGACGATGATAGGTCCAAGAAGGTATCGGAGCCTTTCTATGGCTGATGACCCGGAGAGGTTGGCACTATTCGCAAGGGATCTTGTGGACCGTATCGTTTCCGGGACGGTGGCGGACCGTGATGCGTTCCAGAACATCAAGATGAAGATGTGCCACAAGTATCGTTTGGAGACCGTCCCACCAAATTCGGTCATCCTGGCAGCGGCGACCTCGGAGGAGCGTGAGGTCGTGGAACCGTATCTGGTCAAGAAGCCGGTACGTACCATAAGCGGAGTGGCTGTAATTGCAGTCATGACCTCTCCTCATCCCTGTCCACACGGTAAATGTACGTACTGCCCCGGAGGTGTGGAGAACGACTCTCCTCAATCTTACACCGGAAAGGAACCTGCTGCGAGGCGTGCATCGCGTAACGAGTTCGACCCATGGATGCAGGTCACCGATCGCATACGTCAATTGGAGGAGATCGGTCACAGGACGGATAAGATCGATCTGATTATTATGGGTGGAACATTCACCTGCAGAGAGCCAGACTATCAGGAATGGTTTGTAAGGAGATGTTTCGATGCTATGAATGGCAGGGATGCACCCGATATTGAGACTGCACAACATTGGAACTCCGTGGCCGAACACAGGTGTGTCGGCCTTACCGTTGAGACCCGTCCCGACGCATTCGATGACGAACAGATCGCACGTGCCATGGCCCTGGGAGCCACCCGTGTGGAGTTGGGTGTTCAGATACTCGACGATGACATCCTGATGTCCGTCAATCGCGGTCATGGAGTCAGGGAGGTCATCGAATGTACCGAGCGTTGTAGGCGCAACGGTTTGAAGGTGTGCTATCACATCATGCCCGGATTGCCTGGGTCATCCCCAGAGAAAGATATGCGGTCCTTCGATACGATGTTCTCTGACAGTAGGTTCCGCCCGGATATGCTCAAGTTCTATACGACCCTCGTCATCGGTGGAACACAATTGTATGACATGTGGAAGAACGGTGAGTATGAGCCATATGACGTGGATACAGCCGTCTCACTCCTCAGTGAAATGAAGGCCAAGGTGCCCGAGTATGTGCGCATCCAAAGGATCCAGAGAGATATTCCCGCACCACAGATCGAGGCAGGGATCCTGAAGAGCAATATCAGGCAGTTGGTTCAGAACGAACTCGAACGCACGGGTCGTGCGTGCAGATGTATAAGGTGCAGAGAGGTAGGACATTCACACGCGGTTTTGGATGACCCAGACAACGTATCCTTCAGAGTAGTGGACTATGAGGCATCAGGTGGGGTGGAACATTTCATCTCTTTGGTGTATGGGGATTCACTGATCGGATATGCCCGCCTCAGGACCGACGGTTCGGACACTGCAACCATAAGGGAATTGAAGGTCTTTGGGAAGATCGCATCCATCGGAGAGCAGGGAAAGGATTGGCAACATCGTGGTTTCGGAAGGGAACTGGTTGCAAAGGCAGAAGATCTGGCACAGTCGTCTGGTGCATCACGTATCAGGGTGACCAGCGGTGTGGGTGTGCGCGAATACTACGCATCCCTGGGGTTCCATTTGGAAAGGCCGTATATGGTGAAGGATCTCAACTGACGATCAGGTGTCCGTCGGATACCATCATCTCGTTGACGGGGTAGATCAATCTGCCTTTCCCATCAGTCTTATGGTGCTGTGTGGTCTTTCCATAAAATCTGATGAGTAGGTATTTGACAAGCCCAGTATCGTTATCGATGACGATATCGTCCAATTCCCCCAGGTCTGTGCCGCCTACAGTGTATACCCTCATTCCGATGAGTTCCTTTCTAAACATCTTGTGGGACATCGTATCATCCGTAGAATGGGATTCTGTCGTAGTTGGATTTTCTCTTTCTTAGGGCCCTGTCCATCGCGAGGTATGAGTCAAGCTCTTCCTTGCTTACGGACGGCGGTACGATTGATAATGCCATGTCGAAGTGTCTTTGGAGGACATGTTCGATATCTGGATTTTCGCGGTATGCGCACATTCCCGCCTCCCTACAGAGTTCCGATAGGTCTGCTCCGACATACCCTTCCGTAGCGGTGGCGACGATCTCGAGGTTGACTTCCTTGAGCGGCATGTTCTTGGTGCAGATCCTGAGGATCTGTAGTCTGCTGTTCTGATCCGGTGCACCTACAAGGATTCTCTTGTCTATCCTTCCGGGTCTCAATATTGCAGGATCGATCATATCCGGCCTATTGGTTGCTGCGATGACAGTGACGTTGGTCATCTTCTCCATTCCGTCCATGGATGTCAGAATCTGATCGACGATGTGTTCCCATGCTT
The DNA here is from genome assembly GCA_015063185.1 of Thermoplasmata archaeon. Taxonomy (GTDB): domain Archaea; phylum Thermoplasmatota; class Thermoplasmata; order Methanomassiliicoccales; family Methanomethylophilaceae; genus SIG5. The sequence continues at coordinate 73,676 of SUSY01000001.1, read as the reverse complement.
CCCCGCTGTTTCCGCGTCTGGGAGCTATAGAATCCATCTCGTCAAAGAATATTATGCAGGGGGCCATCTGTTTGGCACGCTTGAAAATCTGTCTGATGGCCCTTTCGGATTCCCCTAGCCATTTGCTTGCAATCTCCGGCCCATTGACCGCTATGAAATTCGCACCGGATTCGGTGGCGATGGCCTTCGCGATCATCGTCTTTCCAGTTCCAGGGGGTCCGAACAACAATAAACCCTTGGGACGTTTGATACCGAGTCTTTGGAATCCCTTCACACCCTCTTCAGGTACGAAGACTTCCGCGATCTCCCTTTTGATGTCATCGAGTCCGCCGATGTCCTCCCATTTCACTTCGGGGATGTCCACGACGACCTCCCTCATTCCACTGGGTTCGATATCGGCCAATGCGTCATTGAAGTCGGACATCGTGACCTTCATCTTGGATAGTTCGCTTTCAGGGATACTTGACTTGCAATCGTATTCGTACATGTGCCTGCTGAGACATTTCATGGCACTTTCCCTGGCCAATGATGCCAGATCCGCTCCTACGAATCCCTGGGTCATAGATGCGAGAGTCTCTATGTTCACATCTTCTGCGAGTGGCATGTTCTTCAGATGGATCTCTAGGATGTCCTTTCTGCCTTCCTTTCCCGGTACGCCGATCTCTATTTCTCTGTCGAACCTACCGGGACGTCTGAGTGCGGGGTCGATGGAATCCTCGCGATTCGTGGCAGCGATGACGATTATGCCATTCGTCTGGGACATCCCATCCATCAATGTGAGCAGTTGGGCTACGATACGTCTTTCCACCTCTCCCGTGACCTCATCACGTTTGGGTGCGATCGAATCCAATTCATCTATAAACACGATACTGGGTCTGTTCTTGGCAGCCTCTTCGAAGATCTTCCTGATCTTCTCTTCCGATTCTCCATAGTGTTTGCTGACGATCTCCGGACCTTGGATGCTGTAAAACGAGGCTCCCGATTCCTTGGCCACGGCCCTGGCAATCAGCGTCTTACCTGTGCCAGGTGGGCCGAATAAAAGAACTCCCTTCGGTGCACCTATGCCCATCCTTTCAAAGATCTCCGGATGATTCAGGGGAAGTTCAATCATCTCCCTGACCCTCTTGAGTTCACCGCCCAATCCCCCGATGTCGTCGTATGTGATTCCGCCGCTTATGGAGTTGTTCTTTGGTTTGCTGGCTCTGTCATTTATATTGATTCTTGTGCTGGCACCGATGGTCACCACTCCCTGGGGAGTGGTGTTTGATACGATGAAGGATGTGGGCTTTCCCATGAACAGGTTTGGGACATAGATCTCATCTCCAGCAACGAGTGGTCTCCCCTGCAATCCGTCGTGTGCCTTGGATACAAAGTCTGGATCCTTGAATCTGATGATCTGTTCCTCACCTATGTTCGGTGTAAGGGTGATCTCCTCCGCGAATATCACATCCCTCTTGTACACCTTGACGAAGTCTCCGATTTGTACTCCTGCGGATGTCCTCATGAGTCCGTCTATATGGATTGTGCCTACTCCGAATTCGGATGGTTCATCCTTGAAGACCTTTGCAGCGATGGGTTTCTTACCGACGATCTCTATGATGTCCCCATACTCCAGATTCAAAGACTCGCGGGACTTCTGGTCCATCCTCGCCCTTCCGTAACCCAGTTCGAGGGACTTGTTGGAGGCTGCAACCTTCAGTTTGATGTATTCGACGGACATTGGGGGGTAATCGACAAGTACCTATTAAACAGCCTCTTTGACACTTTGTGTGGGTCAGCAGTTTTTCTAGACTTGATGGGCGTGTCCCCCCTACTGTGGCGATCCCGTTCCTTTTCGACGGTCTTTATCGGAAAGGGGAATTATCGACCGAACAGCCATTAGACATCCTGCCGTATATCCGTGTCGTTTCTAGCGGAATATAAAGAACGTACTCTTTAATAGAATAAGATAATAGTAGGTTTTAAATATAAGTACCGTATGCAAACTTTTTGCAAGCTTAAGCTATCAGGGGCCTGTAGCTCAGCTAGGTAGAGCATCTGACTTTTAATCAGGTGGTCAGGGGTTCGAATCCCCTCAGGCCCGCAGATAGTCTTCATGAGCGATCAAAATGGATCAAGTATGAGGAATATCGGATGAAATTTCGTGAGTCTACTCAGGAAATCGGTTACCCGTTGACCGGCACGGGGAAATTTTGTAGGTGAAATACTTGGCAGTGGAAAATATTTCGTTCAATGTTCTCAAGCACGAGCTCGTGCCTGAGCACTATCTCCTGACTCAGGAGGAGGCGGACGCAGTCCTTTCCGAGAAAGGGCTTAAATGCGATCAACTCCCCAAGATCAGGAAGAGTGATGCGGCGATCAAGGTCCTTGAGAACATCTACGGCCCTATCGAGGAGGGTCGTATCGTCAAGGTCGTAAGACAGAGCGAGACGGCGGAGGAATTCGTCGCATACAGGCTCGTCATTAAGGGATGATACGATGAGGGATTTGGTAGATCTTTATTTCGAGGAGCACAGCATCGTTAACCATCACATCGCGTCCTTCAACGACTTTATCGCATCGGAGGGTAAGCCTGACAACAGGATGCAGGCAATCCTCGATGATATGAGGATTCCAACCGATGATGCGGAGCGCGGAATCATCAAGCTCGATAAGGATCGTACGGGCGGAAAGCAGTACTACATCCGTATCGGAAGGCCGAGGGATGAGAGCGGCAACATCGATCACCAGGCGCCCGCTACCATCCACGTCGCACCCCCCACCATCAAGGAGGCGAACGGATACAAGCACGACCTCACACCTATGGAGGCCAGACTCAGAAATGTCACCTACGAGGCATCCGTCGAGGTCGATTTCACACTCTACACCGAGGATTCCGAGGGAAGGCTCGTTCTCGCCGACCCCAGCAGGAACCCTCCCTACGAACGCGTCGAGGTCGGAAAGCTCCCGATCATGGTCAAGTCCAGAGGATGCGTTCTCGACAGGGCCAACATCGAGAAGGCAGAGGAGAGGGACATCAGCGATTCCGAGTACCTCCAGAAGCTCATCGAGGCCAAGGAAGACCCCAGGGATCCTGGAGGATACTTCATCATCGGAGGAACCGAGAGGGTCCTCATCACACTCGAAGACCTTGCACCCAACAGGGTCATGGTCGAGTACAGCGAGAGGTACGGTGCACGCGTCGAGGTCGCAAAGGTGTTCTCCCAGAAGGATGGATACCGTGCACTCACACTCGTCGAGAAGAAGAAGGATGGAATGGTCATGGTCACCGTTCCTGCAACCACCAGTGCCATCCCGATCATCGCACTCATGAAGGCACTCGGAATGGAGTCCGATGCAGAGATCTGCAACGTTATCTCCTCCAACCCCGAGATGGACACCATCGTCTACGCCAACATCGAGAACAGTTTCGACAAGAAGACCTATCAGCCCAACGGTTTCCACACCACGGATGACGCCATCGCATTCCTCGAGAGGAACTTCGCCGCCGGTCAGGCGAAGGAGTACAGGATCAAGAAAGTCGAGAGCATCCTCGACCGCTCTCTGCTTCCCCACCTCGGAGACAAGAAAGAGGACCGCATGAAGAAGGCGATCTACCTCGGTCGTGTCGCCCGTGCAGTCCTCGAGCTCTCCAGGGGCGAGAGGAAGGAGGATGACAAGGACCACTATTCCAACAAGAGGCTCAAACTCGCAGGAGACCTCATGGAGGATCTCTTCAGGACCAGTTTCAACAGCCTCATGAAGGATCTTAAGTACCAGCTTGAGAGGAACTGGAACAGGAAGAAGGGAGATTGCAAGATTGCCTCCTCCATCAGGCCCGACCTCCTGTCCCACAAGCTTATCCATGCACTCGCAACCGGAAACTGGGTCGGCGGACGTGCCGGAGTCTCACAGCTCCTTGACAGGACCACCAACATGTCCTCCATGTCCCACCTCAGGAGGGTCACATCCTCACTCACCAGGTCCCAGCCTCACTTCGAGGCACGTGACTTGCACTCCACGCAGTGGGGTAGGCTCTGTCCGTCAGAGACCCCCGAGGGACAGAACTGCGGTCTGGTCAAGAACCTCGCACTCATCACCGACGTTTCCGAGGGACTTAGCGATTCCGACCTCATGTGGATGATCAGGGACTGTGACCTGCAGCCTGTCAACACCCCTGGTGCAGCACGTGTCTATGTCAACGGAGACCTCAAGGGAAGCAACGGAAATCCCGTCAAGCTCGTCTCCGACATCCGTGAGAAGAGAAGGTGCGGACTCCTGCCCTACGAGGTCAACATCCACTATGACCCAGAGATGAACGAGGTCATCATCAACTCCGATGAGGGACGTCTCAGGCGCCCCCTCCTCGTCGTGAAGGACGGAAGGACCATCCTTTCCAGGAAGCACATCGAAGGTATCCGCGATGGAAAGATCAAGTGGGACGATCTGTTCCGCGAGGGAATCATCGAGTGGATCGATGCAGAGGAAGAGGAGGACGCGTTCGTAGCACTCGATGCGTTCGACACTCCCGACAGGTGCCCCCACTGTGACAAGGCACTCTCTCCCGCAAACGTCGATTGGATGAATCCCGGAAGGGAGGGTGACGCCGAGCTCACCTGTAAGGTCTGTGGCGGAACCATGACCGTGCCTTGCAAGATTACCAGGGAACACACTCACATGGAGATCGATCCGATGGTCATCATCGGAATCGCGTCCGGATTGGTTCCTTATCCCGAGCACAATTCCGCACCCCGTGTTACGATGGGTGCAGGAATGGCAAAGCAGGCACTCGGAGTGTCCGCAGCCAACTACCGTCTCAGGCCCGATACCCGCGGACACCTGCTCCACTATCCGCAGATGCCCATGGTCCAGACCAAGGAGATGGAATACATCGGATACAACCACAAGCCCGCAGGACAGAACTTCTGTATCGCGGTCTTCTCCTACCACGGATACAACATCGAGGATGCAATCGTCATGAACAAGAGCTCCGTCCAGCGCGGACTCGGACGCTCCACCTTCCTCAGGTCCTACCGTGCGGAGGAAAAGCACTCCCACGACCTCTATGATTGGAAGAGGGACCACTTCGAGATTCCTTCCCCCGATGTCGTCGGAGCACGTACCGACACCGCATACTCTGCACTTGGAGACGACGGTCTGATCTCCCCTGAGGCAGAGGTCTCCAGCGGAGACGTCCTTGTAGGTAAGACTTCGCCTCCCAGGTTCATCGAGGAGGAGTCCCTTACCACCCAGAAGAGGAGAGAGGCATCGCTCACCGTCAGGTATGGGGAGCGCGGATGGGTCGACTCGGTCATGCTGACCATGTCCGAGGAGGACACCACCATTGCCAGGGTCAAGATCAGGGACCAGAGGATCCCCGAGCTTGGAGACAAGTTCTGTTCCAGGCACGGACAGAAGGGAGTCATCGGACGTCTGATCAGCCAGACCGACATGCCCTTCACCGCAGACGGAGTGACTCCGGATATCGTCGTCAACCCCCACGGAATCCCGTCTCGTATGACCATCGCACACGTCCTCGAGATGATCGGTGGTAAGGTCGGATCCATGCAGGGTCGTCTCATCGATGGAACCATCTTCTCCGGAGAGAGGGAGGATTCCATCCGTGACGGACTCGTCGAGAGTGGATTCGCACGCAGCGGAAAGGAGGTCATGTACGACGGAGTAACCGGAAAGATGGTTTCCATGGATGTTTACACCGGAGTCATCTTCTACGAGAAGCTGCACCACATGGTCAGTGGAAAGCTCCACTACAGGTCCAGAGGTCCTGTCCAGATCCTCACCCGCCAGCCCACCGAGGGACGTTCCAGGCGCGGAGGACTCAGGTTCGGAGAGATGGAGCGTGACTGTCTGATCGGTCACGGTGTGTCCATGGTCATCAAGGACCGTCTCCTCGATCAGTCCGACGGAACCAAGCAGTACATCTGTGGAGACCCCAACTGTGGTCACATCGCCATCAAGAGCAGACACGGAGAGCTCTATTGCCCCGTGTGTAAGAACAACACCAACATCCACCAGGTCCAGACATCCTACGCATTCAAACTGCTCATGGATGAGCTCCTGTCGCTGGGTGTGGCCATGAGGCTTAGACTGGAGGATTTGAGATGAGCAACGATATGGTCAAGAGGATCGGTTCGATCAAGTTCTCGTGCCTTTCCCCTGAAGAGATCAGAAAGATGTCTGCAGTGAAGGTCATCACCGCAGACACGTACAATGATGAAGGATTCCCTTATGAGGGAGGACTCATGGACACCAGTCTCGGTGTCGTAGAGCCCGGACTCAAGTGTAAGACCTGCGGATGCAAGTCCGGTGAGTGTCCCGGTCACTTCGGACACATTGAGCTTGCAAGGCCGGTCATCCATGTCGGATTCATCAAGGATATCAAGTCCCTTCTCGACTCCTGCTGCCGCAACAGGGATTGCGGAAGGCTCATGCTCACTGCTGAGCAGGCCGAGGCAGCGAGGAGGGAGATGGAGCGCATGGATGAGCTCGGAGGTGACGCCATCGACGCGAAGGCGTTCTCCAAGGACACAGCCAAGACGGCTTCCAACAGGACAGTCTGTCCCTACTGTGGTGCAGAGCACTACAAGATTAAGTTGGACAAACCGACCTCCTTCAGCGAGGAGACTCCCGAGGGTAACAAGAAGCTCACCCCTCAGACCATCCGCGAGAGGCTCGAGCGCATCCCCGATGAGGATCTGGTCACATTGGGAATCGATCCCAAGACCTGCAGGCCCGAGTGGATGATCCTGACCGCACTCCCCGTACCTCCCGTTACCGTGAGGCCCACGATCACTCTGGAGTCCGGAGAGAGGTCGGAGGATGACCTTACCCACAAATTGGTCGATATCCTCAGGATCAACCAGAGACTCCTCGAGAACCGTGACAGCGGATCACCCCTGCTGATCGTCGAGGACCTGTGGGACCTTCTGCAGTACCACATCACCACCTACTTCGACAACCAGACCTCCGGTATCCCGCCCGCAAGGCACAGGTCCGGACGTCCTTTGAAGACACTTACACAGAGGCTCAAGGGTAAGGAGGGTCGTTTCAGATCCAACCTGTCCGGTAAGCGTGTGGACTTCTCCGCACGTACCGTCATCTCTCCTGACCCGATGTTGTCCATCAACGATGTCGGAGTCCCTGTTCCCGCAGCAAGGGAGCTCACAGTCCCCGTTCACGTAAACGCATCCAACATCGAGACCATCCGTGAGATGGTCAGAGGTGGAACCGAGCAGTGGACCGAGGACGGAAAGTACAAGCCCGGAGTCAACTACATCATCAAGTCCGATGAGAGGAAGATGAGGGTCACCGCCAACAACACCGAACTCCTCGCAGAGAACCTCGAAGAGGGATTCACCGTCGAGAGGCAGCTCATGGACGGAGACATCGTCCTGTTCAACAGGCAGCCTTCTCTGCACAGGATGTCCATGATGGCCCACCGTGTCAAGGTCATGAACGAGGGTAAGACCTTCAGGTTCAACCTCTGTGTCTGTCCCCCCTACAACGCGGACTTTGACGGTGACGAGATGAACCTCCACGTCATCCAGGGCGAGGAGGCACGTGCTGAGGCACGTGTCATCATGCAGGTCCAGGAGAACATCCTGTCCCCCAGATATGGAGGACCTATCATCGGTGCCATCCACGATCACATCACCGGTGCGTTCTTCCTCACCAACAAGAACCCCAGGTTCGACAGGCAGCAGGCCATGAACATCCTCATCAAGCTCGACAGTCGTGCACCCGAGGCCGATCTCATCTCCAGATCCGACCTCAATGCCCTTCCTTACGAGGAATCCCTCAGGTTGGACAAAGCAGACTATCTCAAGCCCGGAATCAGGGTTCCTGAGCCACTCGTCGACGACAACGGAGAGAAGTACTGGACCGGAAAGCAGCTGTTCTCCGCCGTCCTTCCCAGGACCCTCAACTGTACCTTCAAGGCATCCGTCTGTGTCGGATGCAGGGACGGTTGTAAGAAGGAGAACTGTGAGCACGACGCATTCGTCAAGATCAAGGACGGTAACCTCCTCTGCGGAACCATCGATGCAAAGGGAATTGGTAACAGTAAGGGTAAGATCCTTGATAGGATCGCACGCGACTACGGAGCAGATTGTGCACGCATGTTCATCAACCGTGTCACCAGGATCGCACTCGGTGCGATCATGAACCACGGATTCAGTACAGGTATCGATGATGAGGACATCCCCCTCGAAGCGAAGGACCAGATCAAGAGTTTCACCGACGAGCGTGTCGACGCTGTGAACGCACTCATCGAGTCCTACCGCGACCACACACTCGAGGCCATGCCCGGACGTTCCATCGAGGAGACCCTCGAGATGAACATCGGAAAGAACCTTTCCGAGGCTCGTGACCACGCAGGAGAGATTGTCGCCGACCACGTCGGTATGGCGAACCCCGCGGTCATCATGGCTAAGGCAGGAGCCCGTGGTTCCATGCTGAACCTGTCCCAGATGGCAGGTTGTGTCGGTCAGCAGTCCGTTCGTGGTCAAAGGATCTCAAGAGGATACCACATGAGGACCCTACCCCACTTCCAGAGAGGGGACCTTGGAGCGTACGCGAAGGGATTCGTCGAGAACTCCTACAAGAGCGGACTCTCCCCTACCGAGTTCTTCTTCCACGCAATGGGAGGAAGAGAGGGTCTCGTCGATACTGCGGTCCGTACCTCCAGGTCAGGATACATGCAGAGGAGACTCATCTCGGCTCTCGAGGACCTCAAGCTCATGGACGACGGTTCCATCAGGAACACTGCGGACACCATCATCCAGTTCAAGTACGGAGAGGATGGTACCGACCCCGCAAGGGCTGTCGGAGGAGAGGCGGTCAGCATTAACGACCTGTTCACCGAGGTCCTCGGTGACGGTGCGGATGCACTCCTGAACCTCGACAAGGCCACCAAGGGTGAGGATTACGGAAGCCGTGAGAAGGACGAGATGGAATTCTCCGGCGATGACGACGACGATAACGACGGAGATTCCGACAACGACTACGAGAGTGATTGAAATGGCTAGAAAAGATACAGAGAAGGCATTGATCACAAGGGGCATCGCTCCCGAGGATGTCTATGAACTCATGAAGTCCTTCAACACCATTCAGTCCGTCAAGGATGCCGGTGTCGATGGGCTCGTCCAGGTCGGATTCGATCAGGAGAAGGCCGCAGAGATCTACGGCAAGGTCGCACCCACTACCAAGCGCAGCACATCCAGGGCGAAGAAGGCGGAGTCCGCCAAATCCGTCGAGGATGTCGAGGTCAAGCCTATGGTGCTCATCACCAACAAGCACCATGTCTTCACCGACATGGAGCAGAAACTCGTCACCATCAGGGATGAGCTTGGTTCCAACCTTCCTCTGAAGGTCATTGTGGACATCGCCGCACGCATCCGTGATACTGAGTATGCGGATGATGAGGAGATCCAGAAGAAGCTTATCGCAACCGCTGACAGGATGTTCAAGTCACACAAGATGGCTTCCCACGAGTCCGCGGGAGTTATGGCAGCCCACTCCATCGGAGAGCCCGGTACCCAGATGAACATGCGTACTTTCCACAACGCGGGAGTCGCGAACGTTCTGACCACACAGGGACTGCCCAGGCTCATCGAGATCGTCGATGCACGTCGTGTCCCCAGTACTCCCTCCATGGTCATCCCCCTCAGGGGACTCGCGGCAGAGGACGAGGAGGTCGCAAAGCTCGTTTCCTATGAGATCGAGACGACCATCCTGAAGAACGTCGCTGACATCTCCGTCAATGCGACCAACATGACCGTTGTCATCACTCCTGACGCACGTACCATGGACAGGCTCAGGATTACCATGGATGACATCGTCGAGAAGCTCAACAAGGTCAAGTTGTTCCGTGGATTGGTACAGAAGGGTGATTTCGAGATCGTGATCAATTCCGATGTACCTTCATACAAGAAGCTCCAGACGCTTTACGAGAATGCCAAGGTCACGAGGATCAAGGGAATCGATGGCATCAAGAGGGCGGTTCTTTCCAAGCAGAGGATGAAGATCCTCAAGTCCGAAGGTTCCGACGGAATCGAGGGCGGAAACCGCGTGGACGGTGAGGGATGGACAATCATCACCGAAGGAAGCAATTTGAAGGAGGTCCTGAAGGTCGAGGGTGTCGACATCGAGTATGCCCAGACCAACAGTGTTCTCGAGATCGCCGATGTTCTCGGTATCGAGGCCGCAAGGAACTCCATCATCAAGGAGGCACTCGCCACCATGAAGGGCGCAGGTATGGATGTCGATATCAGACACATCATGCTCGTCGCAGACCTGATGACGAATGACGGTTCCGTGAAGGCCATCGGTAGGCACGGAATCTCCGGAAAGAAAGCAAGCGTATTGGCAAGGGCAGCGTTCGAAATCACAGCGCCGCACTTGCTGCATGCAGCCATGAACGGAGAGGTCGATCACCTCGAAGGAGTGGCAGAGAACATCATCGTCGGACAGCCCGTTACACTGGGTACCGGCGCAGTAAACCTTATTTACACACCCAAGAACCAGGGGAATGAAGAATGATTGATATCGGAAAAGCATTGAAGTCCGCAATCTCGACCGGAGTCGTTGAGTTCGGAGTAGATCAGACAGAGAAAGCAGTCAAGGCAGGAAAGGCACAGCTGGTCATCGTTTCCAGGAACTGCCCCAGCAAGGCACTTACCGCCGGAGACATCGGAGTGAAGGTCCACGTTTACGAGGGTAACAACATGGAGTTGGGCGCTCTCTGCGGAAAGCCGTTCTCGGTCTCCGCTTTGGCGGTCATCGACAAGGGTACCTCCAACATCTTAACGCTGTGAGAACATGTCTGCCGAAATCGTACTCACTGAGGATACCCTCAGATACATCTCGTTGTTCGAGGCGATCACCAAAGCGAACGTCAAGGACTGCATGGATACCGAAGATAAGCTTGTCTTCGTGGTCGACAAGGGCCAGGGAAACATCGCTGTCGGTAAGAAGGGCGAGCATGTAATCATGCTTAAGGAGAAGACTGGAAAGAACATTCAGGTCGTGGAGTATTCCGAGAATCCGGAGCAGTTCGTCATGAACGTATTCCACATCTATGGTCCTCAGAAGGTCGAGATCGAGCAGCGCGGAAATATCACGCATGCAACGGTCACTGTCGACCCCAAGCTGAAAGGCAGGGCAATCGGTAAGGCCGGAAAGAATCTTCGTATCGCCCGCGACATCGTCAACAGGCACCACGAGATCCAGAGCATCAGCGTGGACTGATCGGTCCCCTGCGGTCGGTCATCCAATTGGATGTTGAAACCACTTAATCCATTATCACTCCTTGTCCCCATGGGTGGGGACAGGGGTCACATTTCTTGAAAAATGATGTGCCAGATGTTTTAATTGAGTGGTGCACGCTCCACTTCGAGACGATCAGCGGTCGGATATTCCTCTACTTCATAGCACTTGTAGGGGAGTTCTTCTGCAATCTCTTCAAGGACCCATGGTGCCACATCAAGGCGATTCCTCTCCGTGTCGATGAACATAAGTTCCTCTGGCACATCGTAATCCTCTGCCAGGAGCTTCTTTGCGGTCTCCAGATCTCCGTAAAGGACACCTTTGATGACGGTGCCTTCATCGGTGATGACCTCATATTCCTTGGAGGAATGGTTCGCCTTTCTGAGCAGACGATTCCTGAGTTGAACCCCATCCTTGAAGGTGGATGAACAATAATGTATCGGGATATTCGGATGACGTTTCATCACATAGTGTGCCACATCCTCGGAACCCCTGACTGCGGATGACAGTTCGTCCACCAGGTCGTATCCGTACTCATCCATCATGTCCCAGTTGCTTTCTGAGAATTCCAGTTCGTTGAGGTTGATGAAATCCACGCCGATGGATTCCGCGAAAGAGACGAGTGTGTCCAACTCGTCCCTGTGGTCCGGAAGTGCTGGCACCTCTATTCCGACATCGATGGACAGATTCCTTACGACGTCCCTGAGAGGAGTATCGTCCATATGTGACCACATGGATACAGGTGGGTGGAAGCGGATCTCGTCCAACCCCGCATCCACAACCGCAGAGACCTCGTCCACGTCCATTGTGGCTGTATAGAGGTGGATGTGGTGTTCCGGACCAAAGTGATCCTTCAGCATCCTGATGGCATCCACGGTCCTTTCCGTATTGATCAGTGGATCGCCTCCGGTGATCCCTGTCCCAGTGGCGTCCATGGATTCCGCTTCTTCGATGATTTCGGATTTGTTACGGGTACAAAGTTCGTTGGCGTAGATGACATCCTTGCCTTTTTTGGAGAGCCCGACAGGGCAATAGTAGCATCCCATCTCGCACCTTCCAGTAACGAAAAGGACCATCTTCCCACCTTTCACACAATGCATGCATCCCTTGGCCAGCGGACCGTTGTGTACCGAGCCGCAGTCCATTCTCTCGAATTTCATCGTTGCGTAATCTATGCAACACGTTATTAACCCTTGTTCGGGTACCATGCAGTATGAAGAGAAGAACAGGTGTGGTCCTGGCGCTCGACGAGACCGACCCCGATAGGGCTATGAGGATCGTCAGCGACGTTTCCGAGTACATCGATGCCGTGAAGATCAACTGGCCTTTGGTGCTTTCCGCAGGTCCTGACATGATCAACAGGCTCTCCGAGGTCACCGATGTCATCTGTGACTTCAAGGTCGCCGACATCCCTAACACCGTCAGGCTGATCGTGGAGAACTGTGTCAGCAGAGGCGCAGCAGCCATCATCTGCCACTCTTTCACAGGGGACGATTCCATACAGGCTGCCGTAGAGGCCGCGGCCGGGAAGGCCGACATCATCGCCGTCACCGAGATGAGCCATCCGGGAGGTAAGATGTTCACCGCACCCGTTGCGGAAGAGTTGGCCAAGAACGGTGTCGCCAATGGGGCAGTCGGTTTCATCGCACCTGCTACGCGCCCCGATAGGATCAGACTCATCCGCAGTATCGTCGGTGACAGACTCATCCTCACTCCCGGTGTCGGTGCACAGGGCGGTTCCGCATCGGCGGCGATCGAGGCAGGTGCCGATTACGTCATCGTGGGTCGTGCCATCTACGATGCAGAGGACCCCGTCGCCGTGGCCCGTTCCATCGCCGAATCGATCAAAGATCTTATCTGAGTGATGCTGCCCGTACGGTGTCTGGCACATCGTACGGACATCCCTTCCTTTTCTTAATAAATTAAGGCAACGATTAAATACGGTCTGATTCATGGTCGTCCATTCTATTGCGGAGAATATAGAATGCGCAAAATCAAGACCGAATCGACCGGAGTCGCGGAAAACACCGTCGTCTCCAAAGGCAATCGCACACCTCTCATCATCATGGGTGTCATTGTCCTCATAGCGGCATTCGTGAGAGTGGCCTTCTCTGTCGGCACATCCGTCGACAGTGGATTCGCACTTTCCGGAGGCTCAGTGTCCACGAACAATCTGTACATCCTTTTCGAACTCGTAGCCAACGGCACGATAGTTCTCGTTGACGGATCGCTCTACTATCCGTACGGCTCCGTCTCCACGGCCCCGTTCCTGTTCACTCTGCTGATGTATCCGTTCGCCGCATTGGTCAACATGTTTGTCGAGGATCCCATTCTCGCATCATCCGCCGTACTCGCGGCATCCGCCCCTGTCTTCGCAGTGGCTGCTGTCGTTGTATCGTACTTCCTCGGAAAGCAGATCCTCAAGTCCAAGCTTGCGGGATACCTTACCGCCCTGTTCGTCGCTCTCTGTCCTATCTTCGTCAAGGAGAGCGTCTTCTCCAACGGAACCGGAACCTCTTTCATCCTGTTCCTCCTCGTGCTTTGCATCTATTTCCTTTTCAAAGCCATCGAGTCCGTCGGATACAAGGAGGGTGACGAGGCTACCCGTAAGAAGGCATACGGATTCTCCGCTATCTCCGGAGTCCTTCTCGCACTCGTTGCAATCACCTGGGCCGATTACCGTGCCATCCTCCTGCCCATCCTGGCAGTCATGGTCGTTCAGGCCCTCGTGGACCGTTTCAAGGGCAAGGACCCCATGCCCATGGCCCTCGTCTACACCATCACCGTCATGATTGCAGCCGTCGCGGCAGCGGCATACTACGGCGCTCTCGGACTCTGGGACGCAGTCGCTTCCGGTTCCGTCTTCCTCGCCGTCTTCATCAGCGCCCTCGTCGCAGGATTCGCAGCATTCGGTAAGAAACCCTGGACCCTCACCCTGCCGATCACACTCGTCGTAGCAATCGTGGTCCTCGTGGTCCTCGCCATCGTCATGCCCGACTTCTACCACGTCATCCTCGCAGGAAACCCTATCTTCGACGAGGCATATCTGGCGACCCTCGGTGACAGGAAGCTCACCCTCTCCACACTCTCCACGTACTACGGAGCAATCACCTACTGGTTCGTCTACCTCGCATTCCTCGGATACCTCTACAGGTTCCGTGCGAACGCAGGTTCCGCACCCTACGTCTTCACCATGGTCTGGACATTCGTCCTCACACTCACTTGTGGGCACGATGCGACCCAGGCAGCCATCGCCACTCCCGTGTTCGCGATCGGATTCGCTGCAGTGGTCTGTTGGATCCTGAAGCACGTGGATTTCAAGGCGTATTTCTCCGCAATCAGGACCGCAAGCGGTGGCAAGCTCAAGCTCAGGAGGATCATCAAGCCCGCTCCGTTCGTGAGCATCGTCCTCGCACTCCTTCTGGTCGTAGGTCCCAATGTGACCTACGTCCTCGACGCATCGATCTCCAGCAACGATGTCGATGACTACAACGACAGCGTCAGTTCCCTCATCGACAGGGAGCCCTTCGGTGCACTCAGCTACTACGTCAAGACCGACGAGTCCTGGACCGTCAGGGATGCATTGAAGAACATCGCCGTCACCGATGACGGTGCACTCATCACCTGGATGGACTACTCCTCCGATGCTCCGCTCTACGCAGGACTCAACTCCTACACCGATTCCAACGGACACGGTATGGTCGATGTGTCCAACATCCTCCTCGCCAATGCCGTCACCGGTGCATCCGCGGCAGCGATCCTCCTCGACGCCATCATCTACCTCGGCGGTATGACCGATGATGTCAAGGCAGCATTCACTGCAGCAGAACTCGCCGATGCCATTGTGGTCCTCGAAAAGGTCCTCGACGACGTCGACAACAAGCTCGTGGACGGCGGAAAGTCCATCAGGTACATGGTCACCACGGATGTCAAGACCTACGGAAAGGTCAGCGAGGACATCAGCGATGAGAACATCCAGTACCTGTTCATCACCAACTACCTCGCGGAGAACTATTCCCAGTATGCGATCAACAAGGCATACGACACCCTCGCATCCCAGAAGCAGTTGGCAACACCCTACGTCATGGTCACCGGTGACATGATGCCGTTCTACTATGGATACAACGGCGTCTTCAACGAGATGGCCATGTTGAACGGTTACAACGTCAACTCCTCCAACTACACCGTCGACAAGTTCACCATGTTCGGAATCGACGCGTACTACTACGGAGTCTACGGATTCACCGATGCGATGTGCGATTCGCTCCTCTACAGGACCTACATCGGTATGTCCCCCGCAGAGGCAGGTTACAGTTCAATCTACTATTACATGGAGGCACTCGCCAACGCTGATGCTTCCGTCGTCATGCAGCCCGGATACGGTCTCTCCAACTACGAGGTCGTATACTGGCAGGTCATGTACAATCCCGCAGACGATGCCGACGCGGACAGCGACGGATGGAAGCAGATGGGTGCACAGGCAGCCATCGATCTGCAGAAGGAGCAGGGCGGACGTATCAACTACCTGTCCGGACTCCCTGTCATCGTCAAGTACAACGCCAACGAGAGCACGCCTGTCACCGGTGTTGTCACCGGTGCGGATATCGGAGAGGTACGTATCTCCGCCTATGATGAGAATGGAAAGCTCTGTGGAACCACATTCACCAATGCCGCAGGAGAGTTCCAGCTCAATGTCGTTGATACTGCAAAGACCACTTTGGTCTACTACGCAGGATTCGAGGGACTCACCGGTGGAATCATCATCGGAACCCGTGCTGCTAACGCGGTCACCCCTGTTGATGTTCCTGTCGGTGAGATCACACTCGTCCTCAAGGACAACAACGGTACCGATCTCGGTCTGTCCAACCTCGATGTCACCATCACCAACACCGTCACCGACGAGGAGTTGGACTACACTGGAGACAACATGGGACTCTCCGTCGGAACCTACGATGTGAAGGTCGAGAGGGACGGTACCTCCGTCTACAGCGGAACCGTCACCGTCACCGGTGACAGGACCGTCGTCATGTACATCGACTCGTACGAGTACACCCTCACCATCAAGGACGAGTTCGGAAAGCCCATTAGCGGTAAGGCAATTACGGTCATTGGTGATGTCACCAGCAGTCCCGTAAATACCGGAGCTGATGGAAAGGCTGTATTCAACCTGCCCAAGGGCAGCTACACCGTCTCTGCTGAGAACCTCTACTTCGAGAGCCCGACCTTCAGCGTTTCCTCCAGCGGTTCGAAGGAGTTCACCGCATCCAAGGGAATGACTCTTAAGGACGTCGGAACTCCCGGTGTGATATACTATTTCGTCAGCGATGTATATAACACATCTATCATGGGCACGAGTGATGTGACTTTGCCTATCTCATCATTCGGAAAGACGACCTACACCTGTTACTACCTGTCCGAAGGTAAGGTACATTACGGTACCCTCAACAATGAAACCAGTAAGGTTGATTTCATCAATCTCCCTACCTTCAAGGATGGAGTGACTGCAAAGGATTTCGAATCCACGCTCAAGAACAGTAATGAGACTACCGTGTCCGGAACCGTCACCCTCTATACAGCAGATGGTGCGATGTTCAGGGCGACCGCAGGCAGTGATGGAAAGTTCGCATTCTACGGCATTCCCAATGTAGAGATGGCGATCTATGCCACGAACGGGTCCACCGAGGCATACTTCGGAACACTCACTACAACTGTAGCGGATGCACCTTCCGAGATCAAGATGACCTCTGCAAAGTCCTTCTCTCCCTCCGTCGAGTGGGATTCGATCGACTTCAAGTACCTGGATGTCAACGTCAAGATGACTGTGGACACTGTGGTCTACAACACATTCTTTGCAGTGAACACTAGCGGAACCTACAAGATCGTGATTCCTGATGGAACCACTGTGGATGCAGGTGTGACAATCAATGCACCCATGTACTTCAAACTCGAGACTGGAGCAGGTGTCACCAAGAGTGTGGAACTCACCTATGCAGGAAGTGCTCCCACCTACGTTGTATACGCGCTCACTTCTGTTGACGCAGGGGCCGCAACTATCGATAAAAACTCCAAAGTTGTGTTGGAGAACGATCTCAAAGCAGAAGCATCTGCAATAGATGATAGCTATGTGTTTGAGATCGGGGCCGATGTTGACACAATTGCTGATGCAGTGGCAGGATTCGTACCCTCCAAGTCCATTAGTTATGTGCTCGGAAAGATTGGAAATGGAACGGATGTATCCACTGATTATTATGCAAAGGGGACCTACATCTATAATCCCTTAGAATCCTATGGCTCTGGGGTCTTCAAGATTAAGCTTAGTGAGTTGCTGGGATTCAGCACTGCACTCGACGCAGTGAATGCAATATCATACTACAGGATCTATGTTGATCTTGATGATGGGGAATCTGTTACACTCGATGGTACCAAGGACAAGGATTACATCGAGGGTAACCCTGGTGCGACGGATGGAAAGGAGTATCTCATCCCCAAGGGTAAGACTACTTACGCAGTCCTCAAGAATTCCGATGGTTCCAAGATCCAGTATGCCAAGATTGATTCCAGCGGCATTGCAGCTAAGGATCTCAGGGACAAGGTCACAGTCAGCGGATATGTCGGATCCGATGTGGATGGCGACATGAAGGTCACTGTAACGGATGTCACATTCATTGTGGATGTTAAAGACGGATCCTACTCCGTGGATCTCCCTCAATCCGTTGATGTAGAATTCAGTATCAACTTCGTTGATGCGGGTATCACATACAGTGGAGGTGTTACCAAGACTGGCGGTTTCGGTGCCGATGATAAGACCTATAATTTCGTAGCGGGTGGAGTCGGACCCAATTCCGTTGTAGATGTCACACCTTCCGGAACCGATGTGTACAAGTTCCTTGACATCAATGATATTGAATTCAAGAATGTTGGCGATTCCGGATATTTCACCATCAAGTTCGGTGATGCATGGGAATCTGCAGTTGCGTTCGATTTGACAGGAAACACTGTCATCGACCGTATCTACGTGCCAAGTGGTGGCACCGTCTGGTTTGACGTTACTGGTTACTATAATTCCGAGAGGTACGACGTCGGCTCTGAGGCTATGGCAATCACCCTTGATGGCTCATACGATTATGTCATTAGTTTCGAGGACTCCGCATCACCCGTATCCGGTGGGCAGATATTTGTCAATAAGCTCGACGATGAGGTCAGCGACCACGCATACACTTACATCCTTGAGGTGAACAACATGCTTGGTCATGCACAGGACTTCGATGTATCTGGTTGGCAGATTCCTGCGGGTTGGAAGGCCATGATTGAGGTGAAGGCATACGGAATCACCATCAAGACTATGGGTATCATTCCTGGAGGAAGTGATGCAGTTACAGTTTACCCAGGAATCACAACCTTTAGGCTTTCATACATGCCTGTCGATGATGCGATCGATGTTCCCAAGCTCACATTGGAGAATGTATTCGTACTTAATACTGGAGAAATCGTGTCTACTCTGACCAGTGAATTCGTCGAAATCAATGGTGGCACCGTCACGATCGAGGCCGATCCCAAATCCGCAAAGGTCAGCGCAATCGACATGAACGCAAGTGGAAGAGGCGTCTTCAATGAGCCCGGAGACATTCCGACTATCGTTTGGGTCCTCTTCGCCCTGGCAATCATCCTTGCCATCCTGAGTGTCTGGATGGCATCCAAGAGGGGGGTGTTCGCACGCAAAAAGTAACTCTGTTCACTCTGATCGGTGCGGTGGCAATCGCCGCCGCATTCGGTCTCGTCGTCTTCTCCGATGACGCATCCGCAATGTCCTACGACCTTTCCGGTGCAGACTTCGCAGAGGTCGACACCACCGAGTCCTTCAAGCTCTCCTACAACGGAATGCCTGAGGATGCGGAATATGTCGCAAAGCTCGTGGATTCCAATGGAAACGAGATGACCTCCTCCATCACCTCAGGCAGTGGAAATCTGACCAAGGGGGACAGCGGATATGAGAAATCCATCAGTGTAAGGGCACCCAAGGATGCAGGTAACTATCGTCTTGTCGTGACCATCCTCATCGCGGATGAGGAGTTCACCACTCTCACCGCACCTTTCAAGGCAGTGGAGGCAGTCACCCTTTCCGCCACCCTAGAGAACAAGGAGGCCGCACAAAGGACTCTTGAGATTCTCTTCGTGGTTAATGGAGTGGAGTATAGTTGTGAAGAGAAGGATAAGGTTACTGGCATGGTGACAATTCCTGCGAATGGTACCAAGACTCTTACTTGCGAGTATGTCGTTAAAGATCTCCCTAGTTCTGTTACGTACTATTTGATTGAAGGTGACACGCCCGCCTTTGGTGGAGCTATTGAGGGTCTTGGACCTGATTACTCCCATACCATATATGCTGAGCAGACCAGCTACACCTGGCTCGAAGTCATCGCAGTGATCGTCCTGGTCATCATGGCCATCATCGCCATCTGGGTGTACCGCAAGCCTATCAAGAACTACGGTAAGCCCAAGGCAAGGCGTTGATCGTGGAAAAACGGTGCGAAAGCACCACCTTTCAAAACTTCCATTCTCTTTTCTGATTCCAATCTTCCCATACGTAGATATCCTGTATATGCCGTCATCATGGTCGATGGTGAACGTCTTCTATACGAGCGATCGGAACGAATGGAGGCAGTGGCTCGAGGAGCACTTCGAGGTGGAGACGGAGGTGTGGTTCGTCTTCCCGATGAAGGAATCTGGTGACCCATCGCTTCCGTACAATGACGCGGTGGAGGAGGCACTATGTTTTGGTTGGATAGACAGCACTATCAAGCACATCGATCTCACTCACCGTGCACAGCGGTTCACTCCGAGGAGGAGGGGCAGTCCATATTCCAGGCCCAATATCGAGAGATTGATCTGGCTCGACGAGCGTGGTATGATCCATCCTCGTATCAGGGAGGAGGTGTTGCCGTTGATCTCCGCGCCGTATGTCTTCCCCGAGGACATACTTAACGAGATCGGGGCCGATCCGATCACATGGGAGAACTACTGCGGATTTTCAGAATCATACAAGCGTATCCGCGTAGCGTACATAGATGCGGCAAGGAAACGCCCTGTGGAATTCCAGAAGCGTCTCGAGAACTTCATCAGGAAGACCCGTGAAGGGAAGAGGATCATCGGATTCGGTGATGTGGACAAGTACTACCGATGATGTCTGTTGGTACCTCACCTTCCGAACGTCAGTGTGGCGTTCAACAGGTCGGAACGCGTCCTCTCCAGGAGACTTCTGGCGACATCCTGCTTCCGCCTAATCGGGAGGATCGCATCGGGTACATCGAACACCATCAGGCCCTCGCAGAGTTCGTCCATGGATACGAAAAGCGTCTTGGCGGACTCCAGGTCGGATTCCATCAGACGTGTCAGGATGACTCTCCTGAGTTCACCTATGGCATCGGCCATTCCCATGAGCCATGAACCGCAGTCGATACCAAGGTCCTCGGGGGACGGGATGTTCGTTCCGTTGACGATGGCTAGTAAGATCTCCGCCTCGGAGTACTCCATCATGGCATCCAAGGATGCGGGTTGGGACATATCCATCTTGGATATCGCCTTCTGCATCTCCTTCCTAGGTCCGGAACAGTCCTCACCCGCATGTATGGCATGGATCATGTTCTTGCTCAGGCGTATGACCTTACGGGACATCGAGATCGACTCTTCGCGTACCGTTTCCTTCTCGGCCATCCTATCGGAGATGTCCTTCAAAATGGAATCCAATCTTTCTGTAATGCGATCACCTCATATCGATCCGTAGAATCCGGCTTCCAACTCTGCAGCCGTCAGCAGTTCTCCGGATTTGCTCTCCAGGGGTTCCGATCTGTATTCCTCGAAATGGACGTCCTTGTACATGACATCCGTCAGTGTGAGGGCGTCGGCCCTTCCTAGCCCGAACGTGCCTTCCTTCCCATCGAGCACTTCCTTGACCTCCTCGATGGTGGCCCTACCCCTTCCGACCTCGATTATGGCGGCGGAGATCCTGCGTATCATGTTCCATAGGAAGAACCTGGATTCATACTCCAGGTATATCGTATCCCCTTCCTCGATGACGGAGATGCGGGTCAGTTCGGTATCTGTGGGCTTACCGTCATATTTGCAGAACCTCTTGAAATCGTGGTATCCGAGGAAGACTTCGGCACAATCGCGCATCCTCCTCACGTCGACAACCTTGTGGGTCACGACGTATCTATAGCAGCGAACGTTCGCGTAACGTGGATTGAATCCCTCGTCTACATCCGCGATGGCCCTGTAGTAGACGTTCTTGGATACGGCGTTCAACGCTCTCAACAGGGATTCGTTGTCCTGGAACGCGGTGTTGAACACTATGACGTTTCCTAGTGCATTTACGCCTGCATCGGTGCGGCTTGCGACCTTCAGGTCGAACCATTCCTCGGGTCTTCCCTTACCGGTGGTCAACAGGTCCGATATGACCTGTCCTTCCACCGTGTACAGGCCGGGTTGTACCTGGGAGCCCGAGAAGAGCTTCCCAAGGTAGGCTATTTTGACGGCAACTCTACGTCCGGTCATGCGGAACGGAGCTGTTTCATGTGGTCCACTCTCTTCTGGACCAGTTCCTTCTTTCCGATGTCGTGGCGAACGAAGATCCAATCGCTCTTGACGAACTCGAGTGCCTTCTCGCAGTTCTGTTCCGCCTCTTCGATCGTGTCCGCGATTCCTACGATACCTGCGGACCTGGAGGACATTGTGACGAGTCTACCATCCTTCTCGTCGATGTTGGCATAATAGACTACTGCACCGGCATCGTTGATCCCTTTCACATCGAAGGAGATCTCCTTTCCGACCTCGGACTTCACACCGTATCCCTTGGGCACGACGTATTTGCAGACCGTGGCTTTCTTGGCGAAGTCGATCCTGTCCGGAAGGTTTCCGTCAGCCATCATCAGGCAGACGTCCTGGAATCCGGTCTCGAGGATGGACAGGACGTTCATGGCTTCGGGATCCCCGAACCTTGCGTTGAATTCGATGATCTTGGGTCCGTTGACGGTGAGCATGAACTGTCCGTATAGGACTCCGTGGTAGGGGCATCCCTCCTTCGCCATCGCGTCGATGACGTTTTGGATGATATCGATGGCCGCCTGACGCTCCTCCTGTGATATGAAAGGCAGGATGTGTGTGGAATCGCTGTACGATCCCATTCCTCCGGTGTTGGGTCCGACATCTCCTTCGTATGCCCTCTTGTGGTCCTGGACCAATGGCATTGGAACGACCTTCTTTCCGTCACAGAAGACCATCTGCGTGAATTCCTCTCCGACAGCCTTCTCCTCGATGATGACACCTGCGCCACCGATGTTGTTGGCGAAGATCTCGTTGACGTAGTCCATCGTGTCCTCGAAGGACATGAGGTGCTCTCCCTGGACCTTCACACCCTTTCCGCCGGTGAGTCCGACGGGTTTGACGACGATCTCGTAGTCGAGTGTCTTGAGGTACTCCTCACAATCCCTCGCATTGTCGAAGGATGCGTATCCGAGATTACCTGCGATACCGTACTTGTTGACCAATCCTCTCATGAAGGATTTGGAGGTCTCGATCCTCGCCGCATCTTTGGTAGGGGATGCGCATTTGATTCCTGCTGCCTGAAGCGCATCGGACAGTCCGACCTCCAGTGGCGCTTCCGGGCCGATGAATGCGAGCTCGACACCGCATTCTTTGGCGAATGCGACGACGTTCTCCACATCCTTCTCGTCCATGAGTTTGTACTTGGATGCCCTGGCGATGATGCCAGGGTTAGCGTTCTTCATCACAGCGACGATCTCCGCACCGCTCCTGTAGAGAGCCTCGACGGCTGCGTGCTCCCTTCCTCCTCCACCGATTGCCAATACCTTCATCGTATCACCTCAGAGTCCCATTTCCTCGATGACCTCATCGAGTCCGATCTCCTTCCTGGCGCTGGTCTTGATCATGACCTTCCTGTCGCCGGTCAATTTCCTGTAATCTTTCAGGAGGACCTCCGGATCGACGCCCACGGCATCCGCGATGTCCACTTTGTTGAGGACGGCGAAATCGGAGTGGATGAAGATGTCGGGGTGCTTCCTTACCATGTCGTCACCTTCGGTCGTGGAGATTATCACCACTCTGATATCGGTTCCAAGAGGGAAGTCTGCGGGACATACCAGATTGCCCACGTTCTCGATGAGCAGCACATCGATCTGCGATAGGTCGATGTCATGGAGGCATCTGTGCACCATGTTGGCATCCAGATGGCACTCCTTTCCGGTATTGCAGTTGGTCACTGTCATTCCGGATGCGACCATCCTGTTCATGTCGTCGGCACCGGTGACGTCACCTGCGATGGCGTGTACCCTGAGTCCCTTCTCCTTGAGCTTCTCCGCGAGCTTGATGATGAGTGCGGTCTTTCCCGCACCGATGGAGCCCATGAAGTCGACCGATACTATGTCGTGCTCCTTGAGCATCTCGTAGTTCTCGTTGGCGATGTTGTTGTTCTCCTTGAGAATGTCGAACTCCATGCCGACTGTGATGTTATGCATGTGGCCGATAACCGTATGCTTTCCTATTAAGGTTGCGCGCGTGCGAATGTCTAATAAGGTTGTGTTGGATAATGGCTCGAGCACTATGAGTTATTCCGACGAGACAAAGGGACTTCTCGAGGCCGCTGGGGCTTCCGAGGGTTGTATGATCACCCTTGAGGCAGGCGGTCAGACGTACATTGGAAAGGTTATGCCTCATCACGAATTCAGCGCACCCGACATCATCGTCCTGAAGATGAAGAGCGGATACAACGTGGGCATCAGGGTCGACAAGGATTCCAAGATCACCGTCCTCGAACAGCCCGCCGTGCATGAGAAGAAGGAGGCTGAGATCGAGGAGAAGAAAGGTCTTCCCACACTCGTCCTCATCGGAACCGGTGGAACCATCGCATCCTATGTCGACTATCGTACCGGTGCGGTCCATCCCGCACTGTCCACTTCGGATATGATCAATGCCATCCCCGAGATCAGGGATGTCGCAAACATACGTGCAAAGGTGCTCTTCTCCATATTCTCGGAGAACATGGACGTATGTAACTGGCAGGAGCTCGCCAAATGTGTGGTCGAGGAGATCAACAACGGTGCGGACGGAGTCATCATCCCGCATGGAACCGATACCCTCGGTTACACTGCGGCCGCACTCTCGTTCATGCTCGGCGACGTTCCCAAGCCCGTCATCCTTGTGGGTGCACAGAGGTCCTCAGACCGCCCATCTTCGGATGCATCCACGAACCTCATGGCATGTGCCAGATTCTGTACCCAGGGAAAGAAGGCAGGTGTCTTTGCGATCATGCATGACACGCAGGGTGACGACTCCTTCGCGGTCCACAACGGTGCAAGGGTAAGGAAGATGCACACTTCCAGACGCGATGCATTCAAGAGCATCAATGCCACACCTGTGGCACACATCGATGCCGCAGGAAAGATCCAGTTCATGACCGAGTGCAGGGCAGTCTCCAAGGACAAGGCCGTCGCACAGGTCGATATGGAGAGGGATGTCGTACTTCTGCAGTTCTTCCCCGGAATGGATCCCACCGTCTTCGAACCCGTCATCATGGGCTCGAAGGGAGTTGTGATCGCCGGTTCAGGTCTGGGTCATATCAATTCACCGATGATTCCCCTGATCAAGAAGGCCTCCGACGCCGGAATCCCTGTGGTCATGACGTCCCAGTGTCTCAATGGACGTGTCAACATGAACGTCTACAACACCGGAAGGGACCTCATCAATGCAGGTGCGATCTGTGTCTATGACATGCTGCCCGAGACCGCATACGTCAAACTCAAATGGGCACTTGGAAAGACCCAGGACATCGATGAGGTTAGGGAGATCATGGTCACGCCTCTCGTTGGCGAGATGAGCGACAGGAGGGAGTTCTGATGACCGAACACAAGCTCACATGCGGTATCGAGATCCATCAGCAGTTGGATACGAAGAAATTGTTCTGCTCATGCGACAGCCACCTCTGCGAGGAGGGTCATGGTTCCATCTACAGGAGGCTCAGGCCCACAACCTCCGAGATGGGGGAGATCGACAGGGCAGCGCTGGCACAGTTCCAGAGGAACCTCGGATACAGGTATCAGTCCTGCGAGGGCACCTCCTGTCTAGTCGAGTTGGACGAGGAACCGCCGCACGATACCAACGCCGAGGCACTCGCCACCACCCTCACATTCTCCGAGATGATGAATGCACGCGTCGTGGACGAGATCCACTTCATGAGGAAGATAGTCGTCGACGGTTCCAACACCTCCGGATTCCAGAGGACCGCACTCATCGCTATGAATGGAAACCTCGATGTCAACGGGCACGACATCTCCATTCTTTCGATCTGTCTCGAGGAGGACGCATGCCGTAAGGTCGAGACCACTGATGCCGAGGTCACCTACCGTACCGACAGGCTCGGTATCCCGCTGATCGAGATCGCTACCGGTCCCGATATGCATGATCCGGAGGAGGTCATGGAGGTCGCGCTCAGGATCGGAACCCTCCTTCGTGCCACCAGGCGCGTCAAGCGTGGAATAGGTACCATCAGGGAGGATCTGAACATCTCCGTCCCCGGAGGGGCACGTATCGAGATCAAAGGTGTACAGGAGCTCAGATTGTTGCCTCTCTTCGTGGAGAACGAGATGAAGAGGCAGAACATGCTCATCAAGGTCAAGGAGATCCTCAACGACAGGGGAACGGTTCCCGCAGAGTTCGATCCAGTGGACGTCACAGAGATCTTCAAGACCAGCGCATCCAAGGTCATCAAGGGTGCACTCTCCGACAAGGGAAAGGTCATCGCCGTACGTCTGCCCGGATTCAAGGGTGTCATGAACGGTGAGAACGGAACCCTCAGGCTCGGAGCCGAGATGGCACAGAGGGCACGCACCAAAGGTGTCAAGGGAATCTTCCATTCCGATGAGCTGCCCAACTATGGTATCGAACCCGAGTTCGTCGATCAGCTCAGGGATTTCCTTGGAATGAACGGTGAGTTCGATGCATTCGCGATTTGTGCGGCCAAGGAGAAGAAGGCGAAGGATGCACTGGAGATGGCGGTCATCAGAGCGAACGAGGCATTGGTAGGTGTTCCTGAGGAGACCAGGGATCCGCTGCCCGATGGAACCTCCAAGTACTCCAGGCCTCTGCCCGGGGCTGCAAGGATGTATCCTGAGACAGACGTACCTCCGATCACCATCACGCCCGAGAGGATGCAACAGGTCAGGGACAACCTGCCCGAGCTTCCCGAGGAGATGGAGAAGCGTCTCGTCTCCCAGTACGGAATCAACGCACAGCAGGCTAAACAGATCGTCAGGGAGGACAAGATCGACATGTTCGAGGCATTGGCATCCATGGAGGGAATGTCCTCCGTTGCAGCATCCACTCTGCTCTACACGTTCAGCGAGTTGGAGGCCGCGGATGTCGACACCTCCAAGCTCGATCAGGCACGTATGACCGAGCTCTTCGGAATGCTGATCGACGGTGCGTTCGCGAAGGAGGCGCTTCCTGCCATCCTCAAGGAGATGGCCACCTCCGGTTCCAAGCCCAAGGATGCACTGTCCAAGTTGGGATTGGAGGCGGTCGACGAGAGCGAGGCCGTGGCGATCATAGCAGGCATAGTTGCGGAGCGTGCCGACTTTGTGAAGTCCAAGGGAATGGGTGCTGTCGGACCTCTCATGGGTCCTGTGATGGGTGCACTCAAGGGTAAGCTGGACGGAAAACGTGTCAGCGACATCCTGTCCCAGGAGATCAAGAAGATCCTCTGATCTCAAGGACGCGAAGCACTTCGAAGAAAAGGGGGAGTTCCCCCAAAACCTTTATTTCCAGCCCCGACAGGGCGTTGTCGAGGGCATTCTTATCCATCAACGATGAAACTACAATGACCACTCTACCGTTGGGCAGGAGGTGCTCTGGAGCACCGTTCAGGAGTTCCGGCAATGGCCCCATCCCGTCCGAACCGCCGTCCCACGCCTTCGATATGATTCCTATGTCGTCTTCGGTCGGTAGATACGGTAGGTTGAAAATGATCGTATCGAAACGCCCTTCCACGTTGGAGTACACGTCGGATACCGATACGTCTCCTTTCAGACCGTTACGGTAGAAGTTGGATCCGGTGAGTTCCACGGCGTACGGATTGATGTCCACCGATGTCACATCACATCCATTGCTGGCACAATGTATGGACACCACACCGGAACCGCATCCTATCTCGAGAACCCTTTCCCCTTTCCTGACGTCGAGACATTCGATGAGCAATATGCTGTCCTCGGAAGGTGGATAGACATCGGGGTGTTCGTCGATGATGATGTCCGGGTCATACTCCATGCCATCGGATTGACACCGGAGATTATACCGTTTGCCCTATGTCTCATGAAGATGACCCAGTCATCATCGGAGTGTGTGTAGTGACGTCCAATCCTCACACCTATATACCTACACGGTGATTGCATGACCATGACGGTATTGGACATCCTAGCAGTGGGTATGCTTGACAGGTCGGACACCGGAGAGGTTCTGGAGGCTCATTCTACATCTACGCTGATCAGATCGGGAGATAGTCTGATCGTAGTGGATCCAAGTACCAAGTACATGCGCCCTGCACTGAAGACATCCTTCAGGGAGTTGGGTATATTCGCGAAGGATGTCGACACGGTGGTCATCACACATTGGCATGATGATCACCTGGAGAATCTGGATATGTTCCCCAATGCGGAGATATATGTGTGGGAAGGCCCCGCATCGGAGTCCAATATGCGTAACCTCAATATCGTCACGGAAGAGATCGAACTATGCGAAGGGGTCAATCTCGTTCATACTCCTGGGCATACCATGGATTCCATGTCCGTTTTCGTCGAAGGGGACGACAGGAGATATGCCGTTGTCGGTGATGCTATTCCATTGGAGGATAATTATCGTAAGATGGTGCCTCCGCGTCTCAATGTCGACCCTGCATTGGCAATGAAAAGTATTAACACCATAGCGGGATTCGCGGATGTTATCGTCCCGGGGCACGGTTTCCCCTTCATGACGAGATGAGAGGTCGTAACCATGCAGAGAGAAGTCCCGGATACAATTTACTACGAATGTCCTGATTGCGATGATGAGACCATACACGATGTCCTCAGAGGACGTATGGGTAAGGCATCCTTGGAGTGTACATTGAAATGCACCGAGTGCGGAAGGACGTTCGCCACCACCATCTCCCTCCCCAAGATCATCAAGATGCAGGTCGTCATCAGTGACGGTCCTGTCTCTGAGAGGACCGTGACCGAGATCGAGGAGGACGACATCATCTCAGTCGAGGACGAGTTCTTCCTCGAGGATGGAAGGAGGCTCCGTGTCTGTGCGATCGAACTTCCCGGGGACAAGCGCGTCAAGAAGTCCAAGGCGGACAAGGTCAAGATGCTCTGGTGTCAGCAGTTCGATAATCTGACCATCAAGGTCACCATCAACAATGACCGTGTCAGTTACTCACGCAGGATCCCCGCGGTCCCGGATGATCTGTTCGTCATCGGTAACCGTCTCGAATTGGAGGATATGGATTGTTTCATCCATGCGATCAAGACCAGGGAGAAGCTCATTCAGCACGGTCAGGCCGAGGCCAGGGACATCATCAGGATATACGGAAAGTATGGGGAGAAGTCATATCCCGTTCTCGACTTCGAAGATGACGTCGAGGATTTCTGAGATATTGTCGCTGAATACGACGTGATCGGCCCGTGCACCGGTGAGTTCCATATCCTTCGGGTTGAAGGCGATGGACATCCCGGTCACGTCGAACATCGATATGTCCCCGAAGGAGTCGCCGATCGCGATCGTGCGTTCTTTCGTGGCTCCGAACTTTTCCATCAACTTCAATGCACTGGCACCTTTGTCACGAAGGTCCACGTTAGCGATGCCGTTGCCTGTGAGATGCCCTTCCTCATCCACTTCCAGGTCATCTGCCAGATAGTCATCGAACCCGAATTCGTCCGCGATCATCTTCGCTGCTACGGATATCCCTCCGGAACAGATCACACATTTGATTCCGTTGTAGTGTAACATGGCCACGGTCTCTTGGATCCCGGAGACGAGCGGCAGGTTCCTCATCATCTTGATGACATCCTTCAGGGTCATCCCCGGCATGGCATCCAACCACTGTGCCAGATCCCTCCTCATGAACTCCTGTTCATCGATCTCCCCGTTGACGAATGCGTTCCTGGCCTCCTCATTGTCACGTCCGAGTTCGTTCAATATGTACCACCAGGACGAACGGACAGATGTGAGTGTACCATCCATATCAAAGATGGCGAGATCGTACTTCCTACCCATGTATGCGGTATCTCGCGCTCACAATAAAACCGTGTGGGTCTTCGACGTTTCGTGTGAGTAGCATCGAAGAACCACCGTGTGCATTAACTATCCGTGTGGGTATATGGTATCGATGATCACGATAATCGGCACCGGTCATGTCTTCAGGCTCTCTGAGCCCATAATGTTCTTGATCAAGAACATATGGCCGGAGGCCGTGTTGGTCGAATTGGATTATACCAGATTCAAGATGCTCACCGGTCAACAGGATCCCGGGGCACAACCTGTGCAGGTGGAGGACAAGTCCCCATGGATCTATCGTCGTGCTGCCAAATACCAGCAGAAGATGGCAAAGGAACATGGTTCCGATGTAGGGAGCGAATTGGTAACTGCCGCACTCACAGGCAGACAGATCGGTGCCGAGGTCGCCTTCATAGACACCAATGCCACACAGGTGATGAATGAGATGTGGGAGGAGATGCCCTTCCGTGAGAGAATGCGCTATTCCATCTCCACATACACAGACGGTTTCCGTGGTAAGAAGAGGGCAGATACGGTAGTGAAGGATTTTGGAGAACGTGAGGCCGAGATGATGGCCGATATGCGTAGGAAGTATCCGACACTTGTCCGTAAGTTGGTGGATGAGCGTAATGAACTCATGGCAGAACAGATCCGCGATTATGCCGGAAGGTATTCGAAGATCGTCGTAGTGTGCGGGGATGCACACGTGGAAGGGATCTCCGATCTCCTTTCAGACCTAGAGATTAAAAAGATAAGGCTTCGTGATATAACGGATAAGGAACGTCTCGATAAGATCCGTTCAGAGGCCTGGAACCACGATGGTGAATAGAATGATAGTCAAGCTCCTTGCATATACCCAGAACGCCGATGCCGTATGCGCGGCGGCAGGAAGGTCCTGTTACTCGGAGGATCCCGCTCATGAACTCCTTGGTACTGGCGATCCTGAGAAATCGCTCGGAAGGATCGTAGGTATGGGGCACCATTCCGTCATCGAGCATGCATCCTTCACGTTCTCCGTGGAGGGCGTGTCCAGAGCATTGACGCATCAGTTGGTCAGACATAGGATCGCCTCGTTCTCACAACAGAGCCAGAGGTATGTTTCCATGAAGGATGCCACCTACGTCACCCCTCCCACCATATCTGGGGATGAAGGGCGCTCTGCATTGTTCGATGACGTCATGGACACCATCTGGGAGGCGTACGGCAAGTTGGTGGATGCAGGTGTGCCAGCAGAGGATGCCAGATACCTTCTTCCTAATGGTTGTACTACCAATATCACCATCACCATGAATGCAAGGGAACTTCTTCATTTCTTTTCGTTACGTTGCTGCACCCGTGCACAGTGGGAGATCAGGGAGATGGCCGACGAGATGCTGAGACTCTGTTCCGAGGTCTCCCCAACGATATTCGCCAATGCTGGACCGCCATGTGTACGTGGCCCATGTCCTGAAGGACAGAAGAGTTGCGGAAGTCCCAGACGTAAGAAGTGATCAGAGTTTACCTATCCTCTTGAAGTAGGCTCTGATACTCTTCTCATATCCATTCTCGGTCAACTTATAGAAGGTCCTGCCGATGAGTTCGTCTGGAAGGTATTGTTGTTTGACCCAATTGTATTCGAAGTTATGTGGATATTTGTATCCGATTCCGCGACCGAGGTCCTTGGCACCACCGTAGTGGGCATCCTGTAGGTATGGGGGGATCCTGCCGATTGGTTCCTCTTTGACCGACTTCATGGCAGCGAATATCGCATTACATGCAGCATTGCTCTTTGGGGCGCAAGCCACGTATGTTGCAGCCTGGGACAATATGATCTGTGCTTCGGGCATACCGATACGTTCGACTGCCTGTGCCGCGGCAGTGGCCACAACCAATGCCTGCGGATCCGCATTGCCGACGTCCTCCGATGCACAGATCATTATCCTCCTGGAAATGAAACGGATGTCCTCTCCTGCATAGAGCATCCTTGCAAGATAGTACACTGCAGCATCGGGATCGGAACCCCTCATACTTTTGATGAAGGCGGAGATGGTGTCATAGTGGTTGTCTCCGTCCTTATCGTATCCCAATACACGCTTCTGGATGCATGATGAGGCGACTTCCAGTGTGATGTGTATCGTACCGTCTTCCGAACGATCCGTGGTCAATGCTCCAATCTCCAACGCGTTCAATGCAGATCTGGCATCACCGTTGCACATGTCCGCAAGGAATTCCAACGCATCATCATCCATCACGATGTTGTTGTTCCCAAGTCCTTTCTCCTTGTCGGATATGGCATTCCTAAGGATTCTGACGATATCCTCTTTGGTCAAAGGTTTCAATTCGAACACGGTGGAACGGGATATCAGCGCCCTGTTCACTTCGAAATATGGGTTCTCCGTTGTAGCACCGATGAGGATGACCGTACCGTTCTCCACAAACGGTAGAAGGTAATCCTGCTGTGCCTTGTTGAATCTGTGTATCTCATCTATGAACAGGATCGTCCTCTTCGCATTCATTCCCAAACGTGTCTTGGCATCTTCGACCGCTGCTTCCATGTCCTTCTTTCCGGATGTGGTGGCATTAAGCTCCGTGAAATGCGCTTCCGTGGTATTGGCGATGACCTGTGCTAGTGTGGTCTTACCCGTTCCCGGTGGACCATAGAATATCAGAGAACTGATCCTATCCGCCTTTATCGATCTATATAGCAGTTTATCCTTTCCGAGTATGTGTTCCTGACCCACCACTTCGTCTATGGTTGTTGGCCTGACCCTACTTGCAAGAGGTGCATCGTTCTTCAGGATGCCCTTCCTTGTGAACTCGAAAAGGTCCATACATGTGAATCACATCCTACGATTTAGTAGTTGTACCCGTTTTATGTGCTCATCAGTCTAGTCTTGGACCCATTGGTCTCAAGCGTACATTTAAATAAGGTATCCACTTAATCCGCCTTAATCGGTGAATGACATGGGAAGAATCAGACCCACATACATTAAGAGAGTGTCTCTCGAACTCGTCAACAAATATCCTGGCCAGTTCAGCACTGATTTCGATGCAAACAAGGAGATGGTCGACAACCTGACCGACGTTCAGACGGTTACTATGAGGAACCGCATCGCTGGTTACATCACTCGCTATCTCTCCCACAGCGAAATCTAAACCTCTTATCTTGTAAAAGAGTAAAAAAATCCGCTAAATGCCCGCGTGGGGTAGCTTGGATATCCTGTGAGATTGCGGATCTCTTGACCCGGATTCGAATTCCGGCGCGGGCACCACCCCTTCTTCAATCCATTGAGCGAATCATGGTCTCGAAGATTATTCTTCAGCTCTCTCTTCAGGCCAAACCTTCTGTTTTATCTCACTGTCTCCTGGTGGCAGGATCCTGGAGATCTCCTCTTCCGGAACGTTGAACTCCTTTGCCATCTGTGCAGCGGTCTTTCCCGCTTTACCTCTTCCAGGTACGATGACGAAGTATTTCGAAGATTGTGATTTTACAGCATCGAGAGGTCCACACATGACCTTTCTCTCATTCTGGTATGTAATCTCTCCAACGGCCAGTTCCATCGGGAGGTGGAACTCGTAATTCCTCTTTCCACGGATGATGAACGCTCCTCTGGGGACGAATTCTCCCGCTTCGGGGGTCTTACTGACCTGATCCGGATAGACCCAGTACGCACTCCCATCACTGAGTGCGGCAACCCATCCCTTGGATTGTGCCAGTGCGAAGTGACAAGCCTCCCTGAGGTCGATGTCCTCGGCAAGTTGCCCATCCTTGAGGATCGTGGATGGTGCTCCATGGAGGTCTGCGTGAGCGTAACAGTCCTTGTCCTTCAGGTGCTTCTTGACGATATTGTCGTTGGTATGGGCGTCCTTTCCTGCGATGACCATCTTGCCGTTGGATGTGAAGAACCACTTGTACCTTTCAAACCAGAACTGCTTGGTCGGCTGTACCCTATTGGCACGTGCCAGCTGCTGTTTGTTGAATCCCTTCAGTCTCTTCTCGTAGGTGGCCTGACTGTCTTTCAGGGCCTCCAATGCCCTGTTGGCCTTGTCGTTGATCTCCTTGCCTTGTTGATATATGTCCGATGCGTTCGCATCCAATCCTTTCGTATAATCGAGGGTCACGATCTGATCGGAGAACTTGGCCGTCACTTTGTTCTTGGAAGGGTCGATGGCCGTTACGAACGGAATCTTCATAGCACCTTCTCTGAGTTTCTCCCATGTAAGTCTGGCACTCTGCGTGTTCAGTACCTTGAGCAATTCATCGGCCTGTTGGTAACACTCGTACAGCGAATCCGCTTTGGACCTGAGGGATTCGGCCTCGGTCTTGTAATCATCGATGGTCTCGGTCTGCTTATCGATCCTGCGTTTGAGCTTCTCGAGTTCGGGATCGACATATTCCTTCTCCTGAGTGGCGGAGATCCTCTTCATGAGTTCATCGATCGCCGCGGAAAGGGACGGGTACTTGGCCATCACCTTGTCGGAGTATATCGATAGTTCGGTAGGGGTGATGTCCACGATTTCATCCTTTTCATCGAGATACATGGTAGGGGAGGTCTCTTCGAATGCCCTGGCAACGAGTCCCTTCATGCTGTCCCACAGAAGTTTGATTTTCGAATCGTCCAATTCCAATGTAGGGGTATTCTTAGGGATGTCGGCCAATTTACAGACCTCTTCCGCATATTGTCCTCCGAGACTTATTCCGGTGGCGAGTGTTCTGACGGTATCCGATGTGGATTTCTTCAGAATCTCTTCGAATTCCTCGAATGGTGATACGGTAGGGTCGAAACGGGTTTTGGGCATCTGGTAGTCCGAACCAGGTCTGACGCTCCTGTCTCTCATGGTCTTGTGGATGAGGCAGTTCTCGATCTTACCGTCGTGAACGAGAAGGATGTTCCCTCCGCCGAAGAGTTCGAAGATGAGGTGGTATTCAAAATCCGCCTTTAGTACCTCCATGATGAGTACTCTATCGAATCCTACTTGCCACGTTTTACCGATACGAGCATTGTCGATGTATTTTCTGAGGTAAGTGGCGAACGACAGGGGGTTCATCGGCGTCTCCGGTTTGTTAGCCGGCATATACAGCCATTTACTGTCCTTGAAGTAGAGGTCCACCTTACCCTTTCCGGAGACATTGATCCTGAATAGCATGGTGCCTGAGTCCCATTGGAAGATCTTGTCCATGTGGCTACCTTCGAGAGCGGCCAAATCCTTGGCAAGGGCTCTGACGTCAAAGGAACTCATCTCTTTCTTCATGAACATCCGATTGTGCGCGTATTGAATAAGCTTTGGCTTTGAGCGAAGGGGTAAAGGTGAACTTTGATCAGTATCCTAAGGGATTCATCATGTTTCTGGCCGATAGCTTTATAATTGATAGGGGGATAATCCCCTTTGACGCCGACGTGGCTAAGGGGTATAGCGGCGCCTTGGTAAGGCGCAGGTCGCGGGTCCGATTCCCGTCGTCGGCTCTCTTTTACATTTCTATCGTTACGGTGACGTATCAATCGAGTCGGGTTTTGACGAATCTCACATCTTGATAAAAATGGTGGTGGCCCGGAAGGGCCAATGGGTTTCAATTCATCCTGTAGAAGACGAATCCGGACCAGATCTTCGGGAAGAAGAAAGTGGTCTTCTTGGGCATCCTTTTTCCGATGGCGGAGAGGTCCCAGATGTCCTGGAGGCTGGGGTCGTTGAGGATGATGGCGAGATCGTACTGCTTGTCCGCCATCTTCTTCATGACTGAATCGGTTTCCGCATCGTATGCGACGGAGGACTTTCCCTCGTCCGCTTTGTAGACGCCGTTGATGATGAGCTCCTGTGCGATGTATGTGTCGAGGTCCCACATGGGATCTTCCTGTCCGCCGTAGTCAGCAAGGAGGCATTTTCCGGATCTGAAGTACAGTCCCATCTTGTGGTCCTTCAACTTGGCGAGCATGTCCTCGGGGGATTCGGCCTCTTCGACGGTGAGTGTCTTGGAGAGCTTCTTGATGGCGCTGTTCTCTCCGATGTCCTCCGCGGTGATGAGCCTGTGGGTGGGCCAGATGACCAATCCCTCATCGTCGGATGCGACGAGTGTCGCGAGAACATAGGACTTCTTCTCGTTCCCGGGGTTCTCGAGGGAGAAGTTGAGTGCGGTCTCGTACCTGTGGTGACCGTCAGCGATCATCATGCTCTGACCCTTCAGTTCCTCGGTGATCCTGGATGTGACGCTCTCGTCGGATATCTTGAAGTACTCGTGCCTTACTCCATCCTTGTCGGTATAGTCGTACACCTTCTCTGCGGAATCCTTTATTGATGCGTTGAGCTCCGCGGTGAATCCGTCGTAGATTCCGAATATGGATTCGAGGTGGGTCTCCATGTCCCTGAGGAGGTTGAGGCGGTCCGCCTTGACCTTGGAGAACGTTTCCTCGTGGGGGACGATGTTCCCTGCATCGAACGATTCGGTCTTCAGGAGTCCTGCGAGTCCGGTCCTGACTCTGATAGTGCCCTTGTCATCGAAGGTCTGCTTGTAGAGATAGAACGAATCCGTGTCCTGTACGAGGGAACCGTCCGCGATGGCAGCATCGAGCTCCTTTCTGGAGTTGTGATATCTGCCGTTCTCCGGCATCAGGGTGAACCTGGTGACGTTGTTGGGCTTCGATTGCAACTCTGCGAGATAATCGGGTCCGATGACATCATAAGGAGGGGAGATACGATCCTCGATCGTCTCTTCGTTCTTCAACGCGGGCCTGAATCCTGGGAACGGCACGAATGTGACCATGTTCTATTACACCTGATTGAAGGATGGTGGCCCGATTAATAAGGATATTGAGGGTCCGATGACCCTCATTAAAAAGTGCCAGAATCAGCAGATTCTGGGTACGGGATCGCCGGTCGGCGGTTCGAGGATCCTCTTTCCACCGACAGCCGTCTTCATGATGACGCGGGGCACGTTGGATTCGACCGCACGACCGATACATGCCGCGTTCTTTCCCAACGGGTGGGAATGAAGTGTCTTCAGAATTTCCTCCTCCATTTCGGGGACGCAGGCAATGACGACCTTTCCTTCGTTTCCGATCGACAGGGGGTCGATACCCAGCATCTCGCATGCGTTGACCACTCCGTCCCTGAGGGGGATGTCGTTCTCACGAACCTCCATTCCGATACCAGATTTGGCACACCATTCGTTCAATGTGTTTGCAAGTCCTCCCCTGGTAGGGTCCTTCATGGTCACTATACCTCCGGTCTTAAGGCCCTCGGCAATCAATCCATTGAGCGGTGCGACATCGCTCTTGATCTCGCTCTCGAATCCGTATCCTTCCCTGAAGGAGAGGAGCGCTACGCCATGGTCTCCGATGTATCCCGATACGATGATGGAATCTCCCGGTCTGACGTTGTTGTCTGTTGCCCATTTGGAGTCAACCTTTCTGTATTGAGAGGCTACATCGAGGTTGTGGTCCATGTAGGGGGATCTCTTACCGACTGCGGATGTGACCATGTACAACTGATCGGCCGCCCCTGCGTCTACGACCTTGGTGTCACCGGTGGCGACAGGCACACCGCATGATTTGCAGGTCTCCCCGACGGACCTCATTACTCTATCCACTATGTCCATCTCCAATCCTGCCTCGATGATCAATGCGCAGGAAATCGCAAGGGGGGTTGCACCCATGACGGAGATGTCGTTAACGGTTCCTGCAACGGAGAGCGATCCGATGTCCCCTCCGGGGAAGAACAGCGGTTTCACGGTATGACCGTCGCTGGTGAACACGATGTCATCGACGACAGCGGAGTCGTCGAGAGCATCGAGCGGCACGGAGAAATCCATCTTCGGGAAGTGTGCGGTGACATGCTTCGAGATGAAGTCCTGCATCACCTCTCCTCCGGAGCCGTGATTCATTGTGATCTTAGACATGTACCCCTCATCAATGACATGGACATTAAGGTTGTCGTTCGTTTTTCGCATGGATGTCTAAGAGGGGGATTGGCACATTCCGTAAATATCGGTAGACCAATCGCGATGATGGACTTGTGAGGTAGTGGATATCCCATCGGTCTTCGGAGCCGAGAACCCGGGTTCGAATCCCGGCAGGTCCACATACAATGTATTTCCGTTAGATTGGGGTGTCAGGAGATATGGAGTTCATCGATTATGTGCCAGAAATGGGGGAGTATGTCCTTGTGGAGGAATTGAGGTCCCTTTTGGAAGGCAAGTCTCTGGAGGAACAGATGGGGAACTTCGTGATGACAGCCCTCCACTCCGCCGGAATGGGGTTGAGATACGATTGTGAATCCCCCGATCCGGATCTAAGGTGTCGTTGTCACTCTCTGGAGGAGGATGAGTACCTGTCAGCACTCATCGTGGATAACGGTTTCATCGTCGGTGCTAGGATCAATGCCTGTTCCGGCCCGGTCAATCTGTTTGTCAATGAGAGAGGGTGTGTAAGCGTGTACTATGCATCGGATAACAACGGTGCAGGTTACAAGGAGTACGAGGAATACAGGTACTTCGTCCCGTTGCACAGGATCTTCTTGGAATGAGTCCCCCGGCCGGAACGGCCGGTAGGTAGATTCACTCCTTCCCGACAAAGCTGTACTTCGCATCCATGAGGAAGCTCAGTGCCACTGCGAGGAGGAACACTGCACCGACAATCAGGAATGCGAGACAGATTCCATTTCCGAAGATGCTTATGACGAAGTTCCCGACGCCTGTGTTGGGGAACATGTCCGCGAATCTCAGGAGTCCCGTACCCTGAAGTCCGAATGCATTTTGCATCCCATTGAACATACTTGCGGCGAACTCGGTATCCATTTTACTAGAGATGATCAATGAGAATATTGCGGTACCTGTGGTGGATCCGATAGAACGTACCAGACTGACGGAGGACGTCGTCATTCCAACTTCTCTCGGGTCGGAGTTGTTCTGAACGGCCGCCATGACGACGGACTGTACACAACCAAGGCCCAATCCGAACATGAACGTGTATATTTCCAACAATATCTTGCTGGGGTCCGCACCCAGAGTGGACATGAGGAGCAAGGAGCCTGCGATTATTGCAGTACCTATCACGGTCCACAGTCTATATCCGGTCCTTGCCACCAACATCCCACTGCACATGGATGTGATCATCATTCCGATGACCAATGGTAACAGCATCAATCCGCATTCCATGGTGTCTATGTCGTATGCGTAGATCATGTACATGGCTATGAACGACAAGGTACCCAGCATTGCGATTCCGTATAGGAGCATGATGGCCATGGACACGACCACGGTCCTGTTGCGGAAGAGTTTGGGTGCGAGAACGGGATCGTCCGCACGTCTCTCTATCGCATAGAACACGATTCCAATGATGATGGCAAGAGCCAGCATCAGTAGGGTCTGAAGGCTGATCACATCGAACTCGGTGCCGACCCATTCGAAGAACAACAGGATGTCTATGAGGAGTGCGGTAAGTACCGCCATCCCGATGTAATCTATCTTCTGGGTCATATCTTCGGCATGTCCAGGCAATTTCTTGACGGTGAATGCGAGACAGATTGCGACAATGGGGACGTTGATATAGAATACCCAGTGCCATGAGATGTAACTGCAGATGAATCCGCCGACCAATGGGCCGAGTCCACTGCCTATACCATAGGATGCTCCGAGCAATCCTTGCATCTTCCCCCTCTCCTCCGGAGGGTAGAGGTCCGCAACGGATGCTGTACAGACGGGGATGATGATTCCTCCTCCGAATCCTTGGATGCAACGACATGCGATCAACATGCCCATGCTGTTGGACATTCCTGCGAGAACGGAACCGATGAGGAAGAGCACCAACCCTATTGTCATCAACGGGCGTCTTCCGAAACGGTCCGACATCTTTCCGGAGATCGGGATCATGGCCGTCTCGCAGAGTAGGAACGCCGTGACCATCCATGAATACAGTTCCAGACCGTCCAGGTCTCTGGCTATTATCGTTCCGCATGTTCCGATGATTGTACCGTCCAGACATACGACCGTGGTGGCCAATGCGAGACCGATCATGCATAGTTTTCTGGAATCAAACCCTGTACCGTTAGATGACATCCTATCGGTTGTCCAATCGTACACTAGGATATACGGTTATTCATTCTGCACAATGGTATGTCTGGCTATATAGACCCAGCATACACGTTGGTAGCAGCGGAGAATATATAACTAAAAGTACTTACGTGAGCGTATGAACAGCAGATTCGAGGCCGTCAACAAGGCATTCGAGCAGACTCCCGTCTACGGTGCACCCCCCGCTATGAAGACTTCCGATTACTACGGATGTCATGTGTTCAATAGGGCAGCGATGCGTAAGTACCTGTCTAGGGAGACCCGTAAGATGATCTATGATTCCATCGAAGGGGGTTTGCTTCTCGATAAATCTGCTGCAGGTTATGTTGCCGCGGGAATGAAGCAGTGGGCGATGGACCTGGGAGTTACACACTATGCACATTGGTTCCAGCCACTTACTGGAGGTACCGCAGAGAAGCACGACTCCTTCGCGGAGCCCTATGGTAAGGGAGGCTGCATAGAGGAGTTCTCCGGAAGGCTCCTTGCACAACAGGAGACTGACGGTTCCTCATTCCCCAGTGGGGGCCTCAGGAACACATTCGAGGCCAGGGGATATACCGCATGGGATCCTTCCTCTCCCGCATTTATCATCGGCGATACGATGTTTATTCCAACGGTATTCGTCTCTTATAGTGGCGAGTCATTGGATTACAAGGCCCCCTTGATGAGGTCCATCAATGCACTCAACAAGGCATCTGCATCCGTCCTGTCCCTTTTTGGAGAGGAATTCGAGAGGTGTGTGACCTATCTTGGATGGGAGCAGGAGTATTTCCTGATCGACAGGGAGCTGTACGCACAGCGCCCCGACCTGGTCATGACCGAGAGGACACTTATGGGTCACTCGTCATCCAAGAACCAACAATTGGAGGACCATTACTTCGGTGCCATTCCCATGAGGGTATTAGCTTTCATGCAGGATTTGGAGTATGAGGCATACAAGCTCGGTATTCCGATCAAGA
The DNA here is from genome assembly GCA_015063185.1 of Thermoplasmata archaeon. Taxonomy (GTDB): domain Archaea; phylum Thermoplasmatota; class Thermoplasmata; order Methanomassiliicoccales; family Methanomethylophilaceae; genus SIG5. The sequence goes on along the minus strand of SUSY01000001.1, from coordinate 33,092 downwards.
CCAGGCACAACGAGGTCGCGCCCAACCAGTTCGAGATCGCTCCCGTGTACGAGGAGATGAATCTGGCCGTGGATCACAACCTTATGGTCATGGCCCTCATGAAGAGGATCGCGAAGAAGCATGGTTTCAAGGTCCTGTTCCATGAGAAACCTTTCAAGGGAGTCAACGGTTCTGGAAAACATTGTAACTGGTCCATAGGTACCGACACCGGTGTCAATGTGTTCTCTCCCGGAAAGACGGATTCGGAGAACCTCAGGTTCTATTCCTTCGTTGTTTCCACGCTTCGTGCCGTTTACAAGCATGGAGGGGTTCTGAAGGCATCCGTCATGAGTGCGAGCAATGCTCACAGGCTCGGTGCGAACGAGGCGCCCCCCGCTATAATTTCGTCCTACATTGGCGACCAGATCGCTGACGCATTGGACGAGATCGGTTCCGGGGAGATCGCCAAAATGCCATCCAAGCGTGGACGCAGCGTCGGCATTCCACAGATTCCGGAACTCATGTTCGATAATACCGACCGTAACAGGACCTCCCCATTCGCATTCACAGGAAACAGGTTCGAATTCCGTGCGACAGGTTCCTCGGCGAACTGTGCACTCCCAATGATTGCGCTCAACTCCGCTATGGCAGAACAACTCATAGAGTTCAAGTCTCGCGTGGATGCGTATGTGGCGGAAGGGAAGGAATTGGAACAGGCGATACTTTCAGTCATCAAGGAGTTCTATGTTGATTGTAAGTGCGTATGCTTCGATGGGAACGGGTATTCCGATGAATGGAAGGATGAGGCGAAGTGTCGCGGTCTGGACTGTGAGACTTCCGTGCCATTGGTGTTCGACCAGTATCTTTCCGAATCAACCAAGCGCATGTTCGAATCCACCAATGTCATGACCGAGTCCGAACTCGAGGCCAGGGCCGAGATCTACTGGGAATCCTATTGCATGAAACTCGACATCGAGGCACGTACTCTTGCGGATCTTGCGGGCAACCACATCTTGCCGGTGGCCATGGATTATCAGTCAAAACTCGCATCCGGCGTCGCTAACATGAAAGTGATTCTTGATGAACAGGATTATGAGAAGGCTACCGCTGCTCAGAAGGAATATATCATGGAGCTCGCAGATCATATTGCGAACATCAGGTCCGAATGCAAGGCAATGATCTCTATCTGTGATAGGATCACCGACAAGGATCCACGTGACCGTGCCATCGTGTTCCATGATGAGGTCGTACCATATCTAGAATCGATCAGAGACTCGGTGGATGCCTTGGAACTGATCGTTGACGATAGGGCATGGCCTTTGCCGAAGTACCGTGAGATGTTGTTCGTGCGTTAAGCACGATCAATTTCCCAGTCTTTTGCCATAGATGCTGAATCCATAGCTGACGGCAACACCGACGATGGCAGCAATTATGGCGGAGACGATGTCTCCGATGCTAGGTCCCATCATTACGAGTTCTTGGACGATGATCAGTAAAGATCCTATGGTCAGGCCCATAATGAGGAAATAGGTCTGTGTTCTGTAGTTCTTGAGGCAACGGTCCATCACCTTTGCGAACCCAAGTACACCGATCACGAGTCCGATGCCGAGTGGAACCAGGAAGTAGAAGTCAAGGTGTGCCATCGAACTTATCGTTACATCGAAGAGACCCAGTGCAATGAGGAGTGAGGATCCGCTGATCCCTGGCATGATTTTTGATATGGCAAGGAGGATACCACAAATCATGAAGAGCACCATGTTTGTCAGGGTGTGTTCTTCGGGTTGAATCCCTGCACCGTCTGTGGTGTTAACAAACATCAGCACCACAATGACTCCAAGTCCGAATATGAATGACATGATCTGGCTCATCGTGAGGCCGGTTTTGACGTCGTGTCCGCTCAGCTCATAGACATCCGGAATCTGTGCCAGAATGAGTCCGAAGAAGAATGCCATGCATGCAATTTTGAAGACATTCAGCGTATAATCCAGGACTATGGCACAAACCATCATTCCTATAAGAAGACCCAGCCCTACTGTGAAAAGGAATCTGAAATCCGAGAAGAGCTTATGACGTAAATCACTGAGGTCCTCGATCAGGCGCTCATAGATTCCACAAAGTATGGCGATTAATCCGCCACTGACACCGGGCAAGATGGATGCGATACCTACAACGGTACCGATGAGCATATTCTTGGAATCATTCTTGAGGCTGTCATTCATCGTTCATGGGAAGTTATACTGATTTATAATCTTCAGTACAGGTCCTTCCTGCGAACTTCGCTACGGATGCGGTAGCCATGTGATTCATAGAATTGTCTGGCACATTCATTCCGCCACCCGACGTTGAGTGTCAAATGCAGGAAACCGTTTTCATGGCACCAGTTCTCAGCGAAATGCAGGAGTAGGGAACCAAGTCCTTCTCTCCTCATATCTGGCTCAAGAAATATTCCGAGGATGTACCCTGTAGCGTCACATGTGAATTGGTCCATGGATTTACCTAACCAAAGTGATCCGGAGTTAGATCCGTCCGCCTTTTTCAGTACAAACACCTCATCGTCCATCCTTTTGGTCCGTATCGATTCCAAACCGATATCGAGGATGCCATTCATCCATAGGTCGGAAAGTTCCCTCTCCGTTTCGGTAACCGACAATTCGATGCTACGCCTGATGCAGGAGACGACATACTCCATATCTTTCTCGTCCGCTTTGACGATCCTCATCCCTTTAGGTAACATCCATTCGCCATCCATCGCGTTCACGTTTCCTATTATGTGTCGCGACTATAAAGAGTGGCATGGGATGTTTCTTAGTAATCGTTATATAGAAGTACTAACTTCAAGGCAATTAGTATAATCCAAACTATACTTGGAGGAATTTAACATGGGAATGGGTAACGCACCTATAGTGATCCTCAAGGAAGGAACCAAGAGGGACAAAGGAAAGGACGCTCAGTTCAACAACATTTCAGCAGCAAGGACAATCTCCGACGCAGTCAGGAGCAGCCTTGGACCCAGAGGAATGGACAAGATGCTCGTCGACTCCATGGGAGACGTCATCATCACCAACGACGGTGTCACCATCCTCAAGGAGATCGATGTCCAGCACCCCGCAGCAAAGATGCTTGTCGAGGTCGCCAAGACTCAGGACACCGAAGTCGGAGACGGAACCACCACTTCCGTCATCCTCGCAGGAGAGCTCCTCAAGAAGTCTCTCGACATGGTCGACTCCAACGTCCACCCCACCGTCATTGCAAGCGGATACAGGCTTGCAAACGCAAAGGCACAGGAGATCCTCGAGAACATCGCAGAGCCCGTCACCATCGACAACGACGCTCTCCTCATGGACATCGCAGGAACCGCAATGAATTCCAAGCAGATCAACAACTCCAAGGAGTTCTTCAGCAGACTTGTCGTCGATGCAGTCAAGACCGTCGCAAAGGAGGACAACGGAAAGTACACCGTCGACCTCAACAACATCCAGACCGTCAAGAAGACCGGTGCATCCATGGATGAGACCGAGCTCGTCAAGGGACTCATCATCGACAAGGAGCCTGTCCACAGCGCAATGCCCAAGGTCATCAAGGACGCAAAGATCGCACTGATCGACGCACCCTTCGAGATCAAGAAGACCGAGATCGACGCAAAGATCGAGATCAACGACCCCACTCAGCTCAACGCATTCCTCGAGGAGGAAGAGAACATGCTGAAGAAGATGGTCGCAGATGTCAAGGCAACCGGTGCAAACGTCGTCTTCTGCCAGAAGGGAATCGATGACCTCGCACAGCACTTCCTCGCAAAGGAGGGAATCTACGCAGCACGCCGTGTCAAGAAGTCCGACATGGAGAAGCTCGCAGCATCCACCGGCGGAAACATCATCAACAAGATCGCAGAGCTCGAGGCAGATGACCTTGGAACCGCAGGACTCGTCGAGGTCAAGAAGGTTCAGGGCAACGACATGACCTTCGTCACCAACCTCAAGGCAGCAAAGAGCGTTTCCCTTCTGATCAGGGGAGGAACCGCACACGTTCTTGATGAGATCGAGAGGTCCCTCATCGACGCATGGTCCGTCGTCCGTGTTGCAATCGAGGACGGAAAGATCGTCACCGGTGGTGGATCCACTGCAGTCGAGATCGCAATGCAGCTCAGGGACTACTCCGCATCCGTCGGAGGTAGGGAGCAGATCGCAATCGATGCATTCGCATCCGCCATGGAGTCCATCCCCACCACTCTCGCAGAGAACGCTGGTCTCGACCCCATCGACATCCTCATCGAGATGAGGAAGCAGCACAAGGCTGGAAAGAACAAGTTCGCAGGACTCAACCCCTTCACCGGAAAGGTCGAGGACATGTTCGGTCTCAAGGTCGTCGAGCCCTACAGGATCGGAAAGCAGGCAATCAACTCCGCTACCGATGCAGCAGTCATGATTCTTAGGATCGATGATGTCATCGCAGCACGCGGTATGCCCATGCCCGCTGGACCTCCTGGCGGAACCCCCATGCCCGGAGTGGCAGAAGAGTAAAACACCAACTAAACTGGGGGTAAAACCCCCTTTCAATTTATATTCACAATGATAAAGGCGATTCGGATGACTGGTAAGTCTAGAAAGAAGGAAGAGGTCCCGACCGAAGAGGTCGTTGAGGAAGTCCAGGTAGATCCTTTGGCCGAGGCCAATGCCAAGGCTGAAGAGTATCTCGATATGGCAAGGAGAGTCCAGGCGGATTTCGACAACTTCCGTAAGAGGGCACAGAAGGAGAAGGAGGAGTACAGGGCGTTCGCGACCGCGGACCTTATGGGAGACCTTCTCACAATCGTCGATGATTTCGACAGGGCACTCGAACACGCAGACCCCGAATCCGATATAGCGATCGGTGTGAACGGAATCAGGAAGAACCTGATGAAGGTGCTCGAATCCAAAGGTCTCAAGGAGATCGATGCATCGGGTAAATTCGACCCCAACTATCACGAGGCCCTCTGTACGGTAGAGGCAGAGACGGAAGGTGACGTGGCCGAAGTGTTCCAGAAGGGTTACTGCATAGGTAACCGTGTTCTCAGGTACAGCAAGGTCAAGGTCACCAAAAAGAAAGAAAACACTAACACAGGAGTAGGTGAGTAAGATGTCTAGAATCATTGGAATCGATTTGGGTACAAGCAATTCCGCAGCTTCCGTTATGGAGGGCGGAAAGGCGACCATGGTTCCCAGCGAAGAGGGAACCAGCATTGGCGGAAAGTCATTCCCGTCATATGTCGCATTCACACAGGATGGTCAGCTTCTCGTAGGAGAGCCCGCTAGGAGGCAGGCAGTCACCAACCCTAACGGAACCATCAAGAACGTGAAGAGGAAGATGGGAACCTCTGAGAAGGTATCCGCACTCGGAAAGGAGTACACTCCTCAGCAGATCTCCGCATTCATCCTTCAGAAGATCAAGAGGGACGCAGAGAGCTACCTCGGTGGAGAGACCATCGACAAGGCAGTCATTACCGTTCCCGCATACTTTGACGACAACCAGAGGCAGGCAACCAAGGATGCAGGAGCCATCGCAGGTCTCGAGGTCGTCCGTATTATCAACGAACCTACCGCAGCTGCACTCGCATATGGTATCGATAAGGGCAATGTCTCCCAGAAGATCCTCGTCTTTGATCTTGGAGGAGGTACCCTCGATGTTACTATCATGGACTTCAGCGACGGAGTCTTCGAGGTCCTTTCCACATCCGGTGACACCAAGCTTGGTGGATCCGATATGGATGAGGCACTCACCAATTACATTATCGGTGAGTTCAAGAAGGAGACTGGAGTGGATCTTGCGAACGACAACATGGCGTTCTGGAGGGTCAGGGAGGCCTGTGAGAAGGCAAAGATCGAGCTCTCCACTACGATGCAGACCGAGATCAACCTCCCCTACATCACCTCCGATGCCACCGGACCCAAGCACTTGATGAAGACACTCACCCGTGCGAAGCTCGAGGAGCTCGTCGAACCCATCGTCTCCCGTTGCAGGACCTCCATCGTCCAGGCAATGAACGATGCAGGACTCTCCAACGACAACATCGACAAGATCATCATGGTCGGCGGACCCACCAGGATGCCCATCGTCCAGAACTTCGTCGAGAACATCGTCGGCCCCAAGATCCAGCGTGGAATCGATCCTATGGAGTGTGTCTCCATGGGTGCGGCAATCCAGGGTGCAGTCCTCTCCGGAGACGTCAAGGATGTCCTTCTGTTGGATGTCACTCCTCTGTCACTTGGAATTGAGACCCTCGGCGGAATCGCCACCAAGCTCATCGACAGGAACACAACCATTCCCACCAGGAAGTCACAGGTCTTCTCGACCGCAGTCGACAACCAGCCATCTGTCGAAATCCACGTCGTTCAGGGAGAGAGGGAGATGGCAGCGGACAACACGTCCTTGGGAAGGTTCTCCCTCGACGGTATTCCGCCAGCACGTCGCGGAGTCCCTCAGATTGAAGTCACTTTCGATATTGATGCCAACGGTATCATCAATGTGACCGCTAAGGACAAGGGAACCGGAAAGGAGCAGAAGATCACCATCGCATCCTCCAACAAGCTCAGTAAGGAGGAGATCGACAACATGGTCAAGCAGGCAGAGCAGTTCGCTGAGGCCGATAAGAAGAAGCGTGAGGAGATCGAGATCCTTAATCAGGCCGAGTCCACCATCTACACCGTCAGGAAGTCCCTTGACGAGCTCGGTGACAAGGTCAGCAATGAGGAGAGGGCCTCCATCGAGGCAGCGATCACCGATCTCGAGAACGCACAGAAGACCAAGGATATCGAGCAGATCAAGCAGAAGATGGATGCCCTATACAAGGCTATGGAACCCATCTCCCAGAAGATCTACGAACAGGCCGCGAAGGATCAGCAGGCACAGGGTGGTTGCGGTCCCGATGGTTGCGGAGCCGGCCAGAAGAGCCAGGAGTCCAAGGCCAACGATGGCGACTTCGTGGATGCCGACTACAAGATCGTGGATGACGAGTGAACATGCCTAGAGACTACTACGAAGTGCTAGGCGTCCCCAAGGACGCGGATGCGGACGCGATTAAACGCGCTTACCGCAAGCTCGCCCGTGAGCATCATCCTGACGTCTCAAAGGACCCGAAGGATGTCGCGGAGGAGAAGTTCAAGGAGATCTCGGAGGCCTATGAGGTCCTCTCCGACTCCGACAAACGCAGGCTCTACGACCAGTACGGACATGAGGGACTCAACGGACAGTTCGGATCCGGTGGGTTCAGCATGAACGACTTCACGCACTTCGAGGACATCAGCGACCTCTTCGGCGGAGGACTGTTCGATATGTTCTTCGGCGGAGGAAGGAGTCAGTCCCGCGGAGGTCCCTCCCAGGGCGATTCCATCATGTACAACGTCGAAGTGGAGCTGGTGGATGTCCTCAACGGTAAGGAACTCGAACTCGAGGTCCCGCACACCGTCACATGCGACCCATGTCACGGAACAGGTGGGCGCGACGGTAAGGTCAAACAGTGCCAGAAGTGTGGAGGGCGCGGACAGGTACAGATGGTCCGTAACTCCCCCTTCGGACAGATGGTGCAGGTCGCGGAGTGCCCCTCCTGTAACGGAAGGGGAAAGACATTCGACGAGAAGTGTCCCCATTGCCGTGGAAACGGAGCGGTCCAGAAGAAGTCCAAGATCAAGGTCAAGATCCCCAAGGGCGTCAACGACGGTTCCCGTATGAGGATTCCTGGAGCCGGCGATGCCGGACAGAACGGAGGGCCACCAGGCGATCTCATCGTATCGATCCATATACGTCCCAGCGATGTCTTCGAGCGTGATGGAATCAATCTTTGGACCGGTGTGACCACCACCTATCCGAAATTGGTACTCGGTGGTACGGCCATCGTCAAGACCCTCGGCGGAAAGAGCGTGGAACTCAACATACCTTCTGGAACTCAGGTCGGATCCGTCCTCAGGATTCCAGGTGAAGGGCTACCAAGGGGCGGTTCATCATCCTCCCGTGGGGATATGTTCGTCCGTGTCAGGATAGATGTCCCCAAGAAGGTCACCGATGAGGAGCGTGAACTTCTCATGAAGCTCGACGGTTCCTCCTCGTCCGGAAAGAAGGGCAAGAAGAAATCCATCATCGATAAGATCACCGATACCGTCACCGGATCCAAATAAACACTTTCCAAACCCTAATTTTACTCTATCTGGCACATCTTATATATCGAACGAGTGCGATTCCATATTGATGAGCGAGAGCGAGCCGGACTATGCAGGTACGATTTACGACTGTCCCGTTTGTGGTGGTAATGCGACCATCGAGTTCGAAGACGGAGCTACCATTGTTTGTGAGAAATGTGGAAGGACGAAGATCCTTCTCAGTTTCAAGACTAATGGGGATATGGTCACTGTTTCGGAAAATAATGGACAGTACTATGAGATCGAACCGGCGGTACGCGAAGCGCTGGCCAAGGTGGAGGTTGCAAAAGCGTACAAGCCCGAGGGGATCCAGAAGAGCCTTGCGATAATAGCGGCTAACAACGATCTCGCAACCGCATACAATAACTCCGGTAGAGAAGGTCTTGCAGAAAACCTCGCATCCGATTCGCTCAAGTCAATCAGCATCCTCTTCGAAGGTGGAGAGGATGTATCGGAGGAATACTGCGATCAGGCATCACTCTGCGCAGCATTCGCATCAGCACGTTCAGATTACGATCTGGCACAGAAGATCTATGATAGTGCGCTCATCGACTTGGACGGTATCAAGAGCGTTAGTGTCGCATCGCTCAAGGTCAAACGCGGTCTGCTCTGGACAAAGAGGGACAATGCTGCTGCGGAGACCCATCTCAAGGACGCCTTGGAGATCATCGGAGATGGTGACACCACCGAGTATCCCGATCCCTATATCCGTGTCATCGCATTCGACGCGCTCCGTGGAATCAGCGGAAAGAAGATGGATTATGATGCGGAGGAGCAGTATCTCGTCAAATCCATAGAAGAGAGGAAGAGGCTTCTCGAGCAGGATCCGGAGGTTCCCGAGCATAGGGTCGTCGAACTCGTTGATTCTATGGGGTATTATGCGGAGAAACTTTCCAGAGGGGGGGATGACAACCTTGCGGAAGATCTTCTGAAGGAGGCCGAGGGGATCGCAAGGAAGTACGATCGCCCTCAGGCTGAGGCATATGCTGTCATGAGTACCATACGTTATCAGCAGAACATGAAGCGTCCTCTCCCCGATGATTTCAAGGAGATCATGACCAAGATCATCGATACATTCGCTGCCTCCCCTGCGAAGGACAAGCGTCTGAAGGAGTCGTTGGCACAAGCATACATGTTCAGATCCATGGTCATCGATCCCGAGGATTACGATGCCCTCGTTTCAGATATTGGGAACGCATACGATCTCCTTCTTGATCTGGCATACCGTGGGGATGTCAACGAGATGTTCCTCATGTCCGCAGCACGCTCCTACCTGATACTTCTGAATATGAAGAATCCCGAGAAGGCCAAGACAGTCCGTCAGGAACTCAACGAGATCGGAATCTCACAGAAGCATCTTGACACATCCGCAAGGAGCACTATAGGCAATAGCGGAAAACGCACTAAGGTGGACTACAAGGCCAAGGTGGACAAGCCCCTTCCAGGAAGAAGGCAGAAGAGACAACCGATCAAGAAGAAAGAGTAATCCGAATTGCCTCTCGGCCACATTTTACTATATAGGAAAAATGGCGCCGAGAGAGAGATTCGAACTCCCGAGGGCCGGGCCCAGCGGTTTTCGAGACCGCCGCCATACCGGGCTTGGCTATCTCGGCTCAATTGGATGATTGACTGCTACTATTTCAATTCGATGTTGGCTCAATATCATATTCTTGTGTGAATACGGTCCTTTTTTGCATTTTTGTGATATATCGGACCATTCACAAACGACGATGAGCAACAACCCTATATCTTATCGAAACATTTTACGTCGCATGACCCAGCCGTCGCCAGAAGAATATGACCAGATGATCGATTGTACGATCCCAAAGTACAGACAGTTGATTGACGAGTGTTTGGACGTCGTTTCACACTCTGATGTGAATGTCAGGGATTGGGTTGATGTAGGTGCAGGTACAGGTAATATGGTCATGATAGCAAGGGACACATTCCCTGATGCCAAGTATGTTCTCCTGGATCTTTCTAAGGATATGCTGGCACTTGCTAAGTTCAAGCTCGGTGACGCCAACATGAGGTATGTCTGGGGGAGCTCGGACAACATGGGTCTGATGGATTCTAGTGCGGATGTCGTCACATGTATCCAGTCCAACCACTACTATGACGATGCTGGTCATGCGGATGTGCTTTCCGAATGTTATAGGATTCTTCGCCCAGGTGGCATTCTCATCACGACAGAGAACGTCGGTGCGAGGACCGAGTATGGACGCAAGATCCAGAGGGCCAGACTGAGGGATTTCCTTCTTGCCAACGGTCGCAACGAGGCAGAGGCGGAGATGTTCCTCGATAGGTATGGTGTGGAGTACAAGCCCCGTTCCGTCGATGAGCACGTAAGACTTCTCGAAGAGGCAGGATTCCATGACGTAGAGGTGTTCTGGATGTCCTCCTCGCAGATCGGACTCAGCGCTACCAGATGATTCTGACCACGATTGGGAAAAACTTATCACGCTAGTGATAGCCAGATGTGTACATTCATGTACTTCTGAGGGGTACCTTTAAGTTAGGTATCTCCATGCTAAAACTGCATACTTGGAATGGTATGTCACTCGGAGATAGTCCATGGCAGTTACAGTTAAGAGAGCTCTCATCAGTGTGTCTGATAAGACTGGTATCGTAGATTTTGCTAAAGATTTGACCGCACTCGGTGTTGAGATCATTTCCACCGGTGGAACTTACAAGCTTCTCAAGGAGAATGATGTCCCTGTCATCGAGGTCTCCGATGTCACCGGATTCCCCGAGATGCTTGATGGTCGTGTCAAGACCCTTCACCCCATGATTCACGGGGGCCTTCTCGCAAGGAGGGACCTTCCGGAACACATGGCAGCAATCGCAGAGAAAGGAATCGGTCCCATCGATATGGTTGTCGTGAACCTCTATCCATTCAAGCAGACTGTTCTCAAGGACGAGAACGATCTCGAGAACATAGTCGAGAACATCGACATCGGCGGGCCCAGTATGATTCGTGCTGCAGCTAAGAACTACAAGTCTGTTGCAGTCATCACTGCACCCGAGCAGTATGCACCCGTCCTCGAGCAGATGCGTGATGGCGGTCTTCAGGAACCCCTTCTCGCACAACTCATGGCAGAGGCATTCGTTGCTACTGCCAATTACGACAACATGATTGCACTCCAGATGAATGGCAGGTTCTGCGAGGGATTCCCCGCATCCTTCCCCATTCCCACCGAGAAGGTCATGGATCTCAGGTACGGAGAGAATCCCAACCAGAAGGCAGCGTTCTATGCGGACCCCTTCACCAAGGGCCCTACTGTTGCAAAGATGGAACAACTTCATGGTAAGGAGCTCTCATACAACAACATCCTCGATATGGACAAGGCGCTCGATATCTGTATGGACTTCGAGAAGCCCACCGCTGTCGTCATGAAGCACACCAACCCATGCGGACTCGCAAGTGCGGACACAATCCACGAGGCATTTGTAACCGCATACAATGTTGATCCCCTCTCCGCATTCGGTTGTGTCATCTGTCTCAACCGTGTCTGTGAGGCGGATGTTGCAAATGAAGTAGCACAGCACTTCGTCGAGGTCGTCGTCGCACCCGATTTCACTCCCGAGGCAGTTGAGATCATGACCAAGAAGAAGAACATCCGTCTCATGAAGACCGGATGTCCTATCGGACCTTCCGAGCGCGTTAGGGAGTACAAGATGAAGAAGGTTCAGGGCGGGCTCCTCGTTCAGACGGATGAGGATGTCGTCGTCGACAGGAACAAGCTTCAGGTCATCACGAAGAGGGCACCAACGGAGGAGGAGATCGATGCGATGCTTTTCGCATGGAAGCTCGCCAAGCACGTCACTTCCAACTGTGTCGTCTACGTCAAGGGAGAGCGTGCAGTGGGTATCGGTGCGGGACAGATGAGCCGTGTCGATTCCGCGAAGATCGCAACCATGAAGGCCAACGAGCCCACCCAGGGTTGTGTCATGGCGTCCGATGCATTCTTCCCCTTCAGGGATGGAGTTGACGAGGCCGCCAAGGCCGGAGTCACTGCAATCATACAGCCCGGAGGATCCATCAGGGATCAGGAGGTCATCGATGCTGCCAACGAGCACAACATCGCGATGGTCTTCACCGGATGTCGTGTCTTCAGGCACTGATTAAACAATTCGCCCCTTCGGGGGCATATATTTCAATAAACTCCTTTGAAGACAACATCCTCATACCCTTATGGGGGCGTGATGTTGTTTCAATATCAAGAGCGATCCTGGAATGGTGAGCATGACTAACAGATTGGATGAGGCAAGAGCGATAATCAACGATGTCGATCGTCAAATGGCGGAGCTGTTCGTCAGACGTATGAGGGCCGCCGAACTGGTCTATGAGCATAAGAAGGAGTTCGGTCTGCCGATCCTCGATCAGAAGAGGGAGGATGCAGTGATTGAAAGGAACTCTGCATTCATCGAGGACGATACGATCAGAGGGTATTATATTGACTATCTCAGGCATCTTATGTCCTTGTCCCGTGCATATCAGTATAGGATGCAGAGTGGTTTGAAGGTCGCGTACGGTGGTGTAGAGGGGGCCTTCGCTCATATCGCCGCAGGTAGAATTTTCCCCGAGAGTGACAGGGTCCCGTACAGGGATTTCAAGGTGGCCTACGAGTCGGTAGTAAACGGGGACTGTGACGTTGTCGTGCTACCGATCGAGAACAGTTACGCAGGAGAAGTGGGCCAATCCATAGACCTCATCTTCTCGGGTAGCCTCTTTATCAATGGCATATATGAATTGAGGATCCGTCAGAACCTTCTTGGAGTATCAGGTTCCACAGTCGAAGGCATCAAGGTGGTCACGAGCCATCCACAGGCACTAGCCCAATGTAATGACTATCTTGAGATGAGAGGTTTCGAGATACGTGAGGCGAGTAACACTGCCGTTGCAGCAAAAGTGGTCGCGGATCTGAACGATCCCACATTGGGCGCCATAGCGAGTTTGGAGACTGCCGAACTCTATGGGCTCAAGGTGTTGGAGACCGATATAAACAAGAGTGGGGAGAACACGACACGTTTCGCTGTACTTTCCAAAGTCCGTGCGAACATCCCATCTTCCAATTCCGTACTGATGTTCACTGTGAGGAACGAGGCAGGTTCACTTGCCAATGCCATTAGCATTATTGGAAAGTATGGCTACAATATGACCGCGCTCCACAGTAGGCCATTGAAGGAGCATTCCTGGCAATACTATTTCTACGTAGAGGTGGACGGTTCTATGGATTCGGACAACGGCAAGAGGATGATTGCGGAGTTGGATGTTGTATGTGACAGGCTCAAGGTCGCAGGCACATACGTCCCACACACCGAAATCTGAGGATGTTCCTACCTTAATCCATTACTTCTTATCGAAGAGTGCTCTGCGTTCGGTGGAATGGCGCATCATGCGTCTCATCCCATCGATGTCCTCCGATTCGAGCATGCCCCTCAGTTCATTGAATTTGCTGATAAACAGATCCATCTGTTCCAGGAGAGCGGTTTTGTTTTCCACGAATAGTTCACTCCACATTTGATCGTTGATTCTAGCAATACGTGTGAGGTCACGGAAAGAATCTCCCGTGAACTTCTCCATGTCCTCCTTGTCGTTACAGGTCATCAGTGTAATGGCGATGCAGTGCGTCAACTGCGAGAGGAATCCAATCATCTCATCATGTTCCTCTGGGGACAGAGTGGTAACATTGGAGAATCCCAGAAGTCTTCCAAGTTCCATGCAGGTCTGGATGGCTTCTGGTGTGTTTTTGCTGGTGGGAGTCACGATGTAGTTGGCACCTGCGAATATTTTGTCCGTGCTGTTTTCGACTCCGGACACTTCGCGTCCTGCCATTGGGTGTGCTGCTATGAACTCCACATCGTGGCGTAACATGTTCTGGATACGATACACGATGCTTCCTTTTACACCGGTGACGTCCGTTATGAGCGCACCGCTCTTGAGGAGCTTTTGGTTCTCAGAGATCCATTCGACGAAGACGTGTGGGTAGAGCGCGAAGATCACGATGTCCGCCTCTCCAATCATCCTCTCATCCAATTCTATGGATCCCTCATCGATAATTTTCTCTCTGAGTGCATAATCGATGGAGCTCTGTTCCTTGGTGATAGCACTGATATGGAATCCGAAGCGTTTCAGCACTCTAGCATAGCTGCCCCCTAGGAGTCCGAGGCCCACTATCAGAATCTTTTTGCTTATATCCACTATCATTCGATCACACCAATTGTTCGTATCTGGTGGCTGATTCTCTTCATACTCTTAATCTTGGTGTTCGAATTATCGTGTTTCGTAATGTATTCGTCGTAACGTGATAGTATGTGCGACGAATAATGAAAAAGAGGGGTGCATCCGCACCCGAAGGTCGTTCAGATCTCATCTTCGAGGTCGACGGGAATGATAGGTCCTCCCTCCGCCTTTCTCTTCATGTGTCCTCCCGGTCCACCCCTTTCGATCCTAGCTTTCTCGATACATTCGGGATCATCACAGACGAATGCTGCGAAGACGAAGTTGGTAGAGGTCTTTCCACAGAACTGACACTCATAGTCATCAAAGTTTATTGCCATAAATTCCGTATGTGAATCGTATCCGTTAAAGGTTATGGCTCGTACACAATCTGTCCGTAATCGTCATTCGGGATTAGTTTACCCGTTCTATGGTGTTCACTCGATAGAGGAGGTTGTCCTCCATCCAAGGTTATATCTACAAATCATCTCGATTCGAAAAACATGGTCACGGTGGTAGTGAATGCAAGGTTCTGTGATAAGGTGCATAAGATTTCCACTACCTTGCGCGATGATGGGGATCTTGACCTTAAGGTGGAGTCTGATTGCGAGCACGTCATGTTGTACGCTCAGAACATAGGCTCAACTATTTCCATGATGGATGTCACCGAAAGAGATGGCAGTAAGGTTTTCGATCCGACCAATCAGGAACCACTTACACTGACATGTCTTGCACCTATCGCCATATTGGATGCAGCCTGGTTGGAACTGGGGATGATGTCCAAGAATCGTGCATTGCAGATCAAGAGTGATGAGATAAATTTTGAGGGGTTGTATGACTGAGGAAAGGATTCAATGTCTGTGGCACGCCGCTGACGGTCGTTGTGCCAGTTGTAAATCCAAACGTATAAGGTTGGATGTTTTGAAGATTCCCGATTACGAGATGTGTGTCAAGGAACGCGATTATCCCACATGCGAGTTCTTCAAGGAAAAGCCCATTGTGCCAGGGAAGAAATGACTGATGATGTGATGTGCTGGCTCTCCGATCTGGAGGGCGATCTAAGGGCTAAGAGGGATCGTAGTGAGGATTTGGATGAGTTGTTCCAGTTGTCCTTCACAGAGGTCGGAGAGGTCTTGGAGAAGGTCTCTTGGTGTCTGGCAAAGATGGCTCAGAACAAATTGCAGGATATGAGGATTTACGATATCCTGATGTCCATGCTCAGCGTCCAAGATGACGATGTGAAGGAGAATATAGCTTGGGGCCTGGGTGAGTTGGCAGGCACAGGTATCGGTTCCTTGGATGCTTTGAACGCTCTCAAACGTATGTTGGATTCAGAGGTATCAACGTTGAGATCATCTGCGGCATGGGCTGTGGGCAGGTATCACCATCGTCTCCATCTATCCGATTCGGAATCTTTCACTAAGTTGGAGGCGTTATTGAATGATTGTTCGGAGCTTGTTAGAAAATCAGCTAGGTTCGCAATAGATGATGAGTGAATCGCAATTTAGATAAGGATCAATCAGAATGCGATAAAGTTACATTCCTTTCATCAAATTGTAAGAACAGTGGTGGGCCCCCCCAGATTTGAACTGGAGTCACATGCACCCCAAGCATGAAGGATACCAAGCTACCCCAAGGGCCCTTAAGATGGCGAATATGGTTTTAGGATAAATAGTTTAGTGACGGGCAGGTGCCCGTCTTGATCATCCGAGGGGCGAAATATCCTCGATGAGGTTTGCGTGGGAAACAATCATCCTGCGACAGCAGTATCTCTCGAGACCGAGGTCATCGAGCACTTTCTGGGGATCTTCTCCCATATCGACGCGTTTCTTGTATTCAGGGTATGCCGAACCGACAACCTTTCCACATGTGAAACATCTGACAGGTATGATCATTTAATTCACCTCACCTGTAGGACTTCTGCTTCTTGGCGCGAGCTCCGGGTCCAAGAGGGTTCTTGGGGAGCTTCCTGCGGTCATCGTTGATGATGAGGGTCCTGTCGTATGCTCTGAACATGCGATCGAGCTCCTCGTCCTTGTAGAACTCTACAAGTCCGCGGGCGATTGCAGTCCTGATAGCTGCTGCCTGACCCATGACTCCTCCGCCGCTGACGTTGACGGAGATGTCGACCTTGCCAGCCTTGTCGGAGGCGAGCTCCAGGGGCTCCATGATCTTGAGCTTTGCGAGCTCAGGGGTGTAGATCTCGACGGGGATCTTGTTGATGGTGACCTTTCCGGTACCCTCTTTGACGACTGCCCTTGCGATTGCAGCCTTCCTCTTACCGCTTGTGTTAACGCACTCCATGGAAATCACCAAATCCTAGAACCCAGGAACTTTGCGACTGCGCCCAGGGTTGTGTATTTGCCAGTGATCTTCTTCATTGCCTGCTCCTCGACAGTGACCTCGAATCCCTCAGCGAACTGCTTGGGGGTTCCGACGTATGCGTGGAGTCTCCTGAATGCATTCCTTCCGGAGGTAGATGTCCAAGGAATCATTCCCCTAACGGATCTCTTGAAGAGGAGATCTGCCCTGCGGGGGTAGAATGGACCCTTCCTGGATTTGCACTCTCCACGGTCGAATCTGGCCTTGTAGTCTGCAAATACCATCTCTTTCTCTCCGGTGATGACGATGCTCTCACAGTTGAGGACGACAACTTCCTCTCCCGCCATGATCTTCTCTGCTACGACACTGCCGAGCCTTCCGAGAATGGCGTTCTTTCCATCAATGACTGTAACCATCCGAATCACCTCATGATCCTGACCTTGGAACCCTTGGGGTTCTCGGCCATCAGGTCCCTGATCGAGACTGCCTTTCCTCCGGCTGCCTTGATTCCCTCTGCAGCTGCCTCAGAGAAGCTGTATGCTGCAACGGTGACCTTCTTTGCGATGCTTCCGGCTGCGAGCACTTTTCCGGGAATGACGATGACGTCTCCATCCTGTGCGTATCTCTCGAGTTTGCTGAGGTTAGTCTCGGCCCAGTTCCTCCTAGGCTTCTCGAGACGCTCAGCAATGTCTCGCCAGATTGCAGCTCCTGTGTCCCTCTCTGCTGCCTTAAGATCGTTGATCAAGGCAATGAGGGACAAGTCTGTCTTACGAATTGTCTTCATATTTCTGACTCTCCCGACATTGGGTGAACGTGAGATGGGGACTTAATAGATAAAGGTATGCTATCCCTTATAGGGTAAAATAAAGGAAGTCTATGTCCCTTATGGCCAAGGGTCAAATAATAGAGCAACCTAACGACCATCGCACGGAGTGTGAATTATGATCAGATTCGGACCTGCTGGTATACCCCTGTCCTGTAAAGGACGCACGTTGAAGGATGGAATCGAGGATGTCCACAACATGAGCCTCACTGCCATGGAGATCCAGCTTGTGCGTGTCAACACTTACAAGGATTATCCGGAGGAGGAACACATCGGGAAGACCATCAGGACCATAGAGGACGGTCTTGTCCTGGAGATATACAGGGACGGCTGTGTCATATCCGATCCCGATGAGGAGATCGAGGAGGATGACGAGCTCATTTATCTCAACACTGGCATTGTTCACAATTTTGCAGAACTCGGGGCACTTGGGGACATGGCCAAGAGGCTCGATGTCAGCGTATCACTCCACACTCCCAATTATATCGACCTCGGAAGCAACAGTGACCTTACGCCCATGTGTATGAACTATCTTAGGTACGCGGGGCAGTTGGTCAACGAACTGAACGGTGATGTGGTCGTCACCAGTCTGGGACTCTATGACGGGTCCTGCTCATCCGACGAGATTGATGACAATATCGTTGAGAATCTCGGGGACCTTGTAGATTGGTGGCAGGGTGCAGGTCTTAAACCCAAGATCGGTATCGAGATAACTGGACAGCAGGATGTGTATGGATCCTTGGATCAGGTCCTTGACATCTGTGATATTTTCGGAGATGCAGTCGTGCCGGTTCTTGATTTCCCGCACTACCATTCTCGTGGATGCGGCTGTCTCGTCGAGCCTGCGGACTATGTCAACGTGATCGACCAGGTCCTCCCATACTGTGACGGAAAGTTCTATGCCCGTTTCGCAGGTGTCGAGCACGACGGTGAGGGTAACGAGCTTAGACTCACCCCTATAAAGAAAGGGGATCTCGTTTTCGAGAAGCTCGGTGATGCTCTTGCAGACATGTGTCCCGATGGTACGATCATATCGTCTTCTCCACTTCTTGAGCATGATGCGATGTACATGAGGATCATCTATGAGAGGATGGTCAACAAGAGGGTCGCTAAGGCCATCAGGGCATCCAAGAAGAAAGAGGCAGCAGCCACAGAGGAATGAGATGGAGAATCGTTACAAGGACACCCTGAGTGCCCTCGTGAGGTGCATACACGAGTCTGCTGGGTCAATAGATTCGAAGTCCTTGGGGGACCTTGTCGAACTCATCCTTTCCAAGAAGACCATCTTCATCTATGGGTCCGGAAGGTCTGGATTGGTTGGTCAGTACTTTGCGGTAAGATTGGTTCAGTTGGGCCTCGATGTGCATTTCGTTGGAGATATGACTACGCCGATCATCGGTCCGGACGACCTTACAATTCTCGTTTCCAACACTGGTGAAACTATGTCCGCTGTTCAGACTGCGAATATAGCCAGGCGTATCGGTTCTCACGTGGTGTGCATCACATCTTCCAAATACAGTAAGTTGGCGCACGCTTCCAACTCCACGATACTATTGCATATCCCTCAGAACACGGATGGCAATCTTGTACCGTTGGGTACGCTTTTTGAGGATGCAACCATACTGATGTTCGATTCTCTGATTCCGGAACTGATGAAGAGATTGGGACAGTCCGAGGAGGACATGCGTAAAAAACATGCGATCTGGGTATGATCACTCCATGACGATCATCTGAATCGGTTGAGGGTTCCCCAACGTGGAATCAAACACTTTCAATTGGCGTAGTACGGGATCAATCACTACGGCAAATCCCATTCTTCCACCGAATATGCCATCTTGTGTGGCGATGTCCCTTTCTGACATGAAGCATCCGCATCCAAGGTGCGAGTGGTACCAGCCGATTATACGCTCATCCCCTTTCAACATGTCTATAGATTCGATAAGCTGGGTCATATCGTTTTGATCGAATCTCACACTTGTATCGTCCGCATCCAGTGAAGAGGAGATGACATCTGTGGCCACTGCATACATCCCCTCGTCATCAGAGTAGATGTTGCCGATTATCAGCCCCATGATTTCGGAATCCTGTAGCAGGCCTTCGTCACCATGATCGGTCATTCTGTCAATCAGGTTGTCATGTATGAAGAATGGTACGCCTCTAACGAAGCGTTTTCTGACTTCTGGTACATGTTCTTGGCTTCCGATTATTCGGATCATTGTTTGTCTCCGAAGTGTATTTCTGCATCGAATTTTGGTGTATCGTCGGAGAAGTATCTTGCAGCTTCCATACAGCTGTCCGTACCGAATGGACTCATGGGGTTAGGATTGGATACTAGGATTTCCACTCCCTTGAGGAATGTGAGTAGAGGTGTACCGAACTCCCATGTGTCCAACATCTTCGTACAGACATATCCCCCATCTTCGGGGGACATGATGTTCGGGTGAAATATCTCGGATTTCCATCTGACCTCTGGTTTCTGAATCCCGTATTCTGTGGTCAGGATGATGTAAAAATCGTGTTCGGTCGTGGGTTTTCCGGGGGCCTCATATCCAACTACCTTGCTCATATGCATATCTATACGTATCGGGAATTCGACCTTCTCCGTATCGAATTGGAAATCGGAACCGAGGTACCTTTCACATTCTCTAAGTTCCGTGGCGATTCTCCTCTTGAGGACTTGAGGGGGTAGGCCCATCAGCATCCGCCTTCCGGATCGGGAATCATCTCTAGCACATCATCGGTAAGAAGGCCTTCATCGGACACTGTTCTCTTTCCTGTGAGGAGTTTCTTACCTTTTTTGAGAACATATGCTCCTGCATCGAGGTTCCAATACTCTCCCGCACTGATGATGAGGTCATTGATGCTATCATCAGGTTCAGCCTCCATTCTAAGGCTAGTGCCGTTTGCAAGGTTCTTGATCGTGATCCTTATGGTCATCACAGTTCCCTCCCATGGTTGATGCAGGTCGGATCTATGTCCGCTTCTGCTGTGAACATATCACATATGGTCCCGTCATAATAAGTAACGTTCGTTATGCAGAGCTCCTCATGACATGAGATTATTTTCATAGCCTCTCTGACCTGCATCGCTGATATGATCGAAGTGGTGGTGATGTCTGATGCCATGTGCGGCGTGAAGGAGGAGTTGCCTGTGCATGTGTGCCTGAGTTCCATATTCTTCACGTGAGTGCGATTGGCGACGCATTGCAGACAAGGTCTTCCTCTGAGGATGACCTGTACCTTTCCACGCATCCCATCGGTGGCGCCATCCACGTACGGTATGCCAAAATAACATGCGGCAGCATTGAGATCCAATCTGGTCATAGTATTGTCCAGGCATCCGAGTATCACATCGAAACCATTCACATCGATGTCCTGTACCTTTCCAACGATCGGTTTGATGTTCACATTCGGGACAAGTTCGGATGCACGTTCTGCAACGACTTCAGATTTCATGCGTATCTTGATATCCGAATCCCTGAAGAACAGACATCTGTTGAGATTGGATAGGACGATATCATCCATATCCACAATGGTGATGTCCCTGAATCCGGATAGTACGAGGTTTTTCACACATTCGTTCCCTAGCGCTCCTGCCCCGGCGACAAACACCTTTGCGGCATGTATCTTGTCCATATCTATCCAGGGGATGCGTTTTTGTCGATCGTACCTGTCCCTGTCCTCATAGCCTGCGGATACGACATCCATGTTCGACGAAGGCAGTTAAGCCCTAATAATTGCATTGTATTGCGGTGACCATGGCGTTGAAATTGCCGGAGCATTCACACTGTATCCACTGTGGCGATCCAGTCAGATTCGGGGAGGAGTTCTGCGACTCTACCTGTAAGGATGCCCACACCAAAGGGGAGAAGAGGTCTCGTATCAGGGATTTCGCCTTCTATGCTACCATCGGTGTTGCATTGGTGGTCGTGTTGTATTGTCAGATCCTCTGAATTGCTGCCGTCATTTTTTTCACATCATGTACGCGGACTATGTCCGCTCCATTCGAGATTGCCGCGATATTGGCCAGGACAGTGGCCTCGTCACGATCGATACCTGGGTACATGACGGACAGCATCCTTTTTCTGGACAGTGCTATGAGTAGAGGGTGTCCCATATCGAGTTCGCTCAGCCTCTCCACTATCTCGATGTTCTGTTCCATGGTCTTGCCGAAGCCCAATCCCGGATCCAGGATGATGTTCTTGATTCCATATTCCTTTGCGATGGAGGTACGTTCCTCAAAGAATTCGCGGATCTGTGGGATCGGATCGCCGACCATATCGTGTTGGTGGACTATGTTGATGTCCAAAGGACAATGCATCAGGATTATGGTCGAACCGGTTTCCGATGCACATTCGTATAGTCTCTCATCACGGAACGAATTTACATCGTTGATGATGTCCGCACCTGCAGATATGGCTTCGTAAGCGACATCGGATTTCATAGTGTCCACGGAGATGATGACATCCGACACCTCACGTATCCCTTCGATCACTGGAATCAATCTGGAGACCTCTACATCCACAGGAACGCGTGAGAATCCCGGGCGCGTGGATTCCGCGCCTATGTCGATGATGGATGCGCCCTCATCTATCATCCTCAACGCGTGGGCTATCGCATCGGAGTGGTCCCGATGCGAGCCCCCATCAGAAAAGGAATCCGGGGTGACGTTTAATATGCCCATCACCGCCGGAGTTCCGATTGTTTTTTTGCCGATCCTCAACATCAGAGGAGTTCATCCACGAGTTCAGTGAGGTCTACAACCTTCTTGTCCTTACGGTCACCAAGACCAAGGATTAGGTTGTTTACACAGAACGGACATGTGGTGATGATATAGTCCGCGAACTCCGCCTCATCCACCCTGGTGCGGGCGATTCTTCCAGACTCCTCGGGGTATGCGGATCTGACACCACCGCCTCCACCACAACAGTGGCTGAGGTTGCGGGTGAATTCCATCTCCTTGAACTGGAGTTCGGGAATCTTACCGATAACATCCCTGGGTGCGTCATAGACGCCACAGTGCCTTCCGAGGTGACAGGGGTCGTGATAGGTCGCGACACCTGTCATGGGCTTGAGTTTAAGATCCTGTTCTGCGAGGAATTCTGTGATGTGGAGGACCTTGAACGGAAGTTCACCGAGGTGTTTGGGGTATTCCTTCTTGAACATCCTGTAGCATCCTGCACAGGAGAGTACGAGGGTTTCAACTCCCAACTCCTTGATGTTGTCGACGTTCTTCCTCATCATTCCGACTATGTCGTCCTCCGGCCATCCAATCCTCTGCATGACGGATCCACAGCAGATCTCGTCCACGGTGGTGAAGTCCACATTGAGTTTTTTGAGGATGGAGATGGTCGCTGCAGAGGTCTTGGTGCTCCTGTAGGTTGCGGTACATCCTGCGAAGTACCCTACCTTTGCGGTCTTGGGTTGAATGCCAAGTGTCTCCACGACGGACTTCTCCTCTCCGAACGGGTTGTTGTACTTCAACACGTTCTCGCAGATTGCCTTGTGTTTGGGGAGGATGTGACCGTTCTTGACGAGGTCTGCACGACAGAGTTCGACGATATCGACGATCTTGACCTTGGAGGGACAGCGTCTCTCACAGTCCGCACAGGTGGTACAGGTGTACATGTTCTCCACGACGGAGTCGTCCGCGGGGATCTCACCGTTCAGGAGACCGTATGTGAGTACGATACGTCCTCTGGAGAGGGCAGAGTCCCATCCGATTGCTTTGAACGAAGGGCATACGCTCTTACAGAATCCGCACATGGTACAGATGTTGACCGCGTTTCTAACGGTTTCCAGATTAACGACTTCAAAATCTACCATTTATTCCACCCTTGGTATAGTGACACTTCCGTCCGTTAGGATAATGATCCTGGCATCGGGACACTCATCGAGTTCCTTCTTCACCGCATCCGCCACGGACGGGAATGGGGTGATGTTCGCTGATGATATGATCTCGGGATCGAGATCGGTGACAGCCCAGATGTCTGCCCAAACGGCGATTTCCGCCATTTTCGCAGCCTTGTGGTATCCAAGCTTGTACTCTGCCTTGATGTTCTCTAGGACCTGCTTGGGATCCTTTGAGGACGAAAGTTGATTGAGGAATGTGGCATGACCGATTCCCTCCCTGCATTTGGAGACCATAAGGATCCTTCCCCCATCTTTGAGTGCCCATTTCCCATTGTCCAATGCCTTCTGCGACTGGTACAGGTCCACGTCCATTGGATAAGGTGCCACGGAGATGACCATGTCCGCCTTCTCTGGGATCGGTACGATGAACACTTCTTCCGCCCATTTGACGGCCTGTGCGAATGCCTGATTGAGGTCACCGGCAGCCGTTCTGTAGACATTCTGGTGTCTGTCGAGAACCATTTGTATGGAGAAGATCTTCTTTCCTTTGATGACTTCAAGTGCATCCATCATGTCTTCATGTACGGGGTTTCCTTCGAGGACCAACGACTGGGCCTCTTTGTTCATTGCAAGTTTGTGGTTGGTCTCTATGGTTCTGAAGGATGCCACTCCCGGGAGGAAGGATTTCCTTCCGCCGGTGTATCCAGCGAAATAGTGGGGCTCGACGCTGGTGATGATGACGAGCCTGTCCGCATCTACCGCTACCTTGTTGACTTCCATGGGGGTGCCGTTCTTGGAATCTCCGAGGTATACGCACTCGGATTTCTTTGCATCGTGGACGACGATACGGTCTTTGAGCTCCTCGTAGTGGGAACCGAAGACGAAGTTGTACTCCTCTTCGGTCATATCCCTGTGAGTTCCAGTGGCGATGAGATATCTGGCTTTTCTAAGGTCCATTCTCGTGGAGAGTGCATCGAGCACCTTCGCAGTGGGAGTGGGACGTGTTCCATCGTTGACGATGAATACGATGTCTTCCCCTCCTTCGAGGAAGTTTTCAAGGGATTCGTATCCGATAGGGGCGTCGATCGATGCCTTGATCGTCTCTTCGGCGTTACCGCACTTCACGTCCATAGGGGCATAGATTCCTACGAGGTTCTTCTCTGGAATATCCACCGGCTGGATTCCGTCCTTGCCATATCTAATGTCCACCAGCATTTCTATCGGAGGTGCATATCCAACGCACAATATAATCCTTTTATCGCGCACGCGACAGCTCGCGCCCGCAAGTCGGGTCACAGAGTCTGCAGCCCATTCGGATAGGATGTCCCGGTACAATGCGACCTTACTTTGTTTGTGCAGGTAACGTCGAACGTGTTCACAGTCTTTGATGGGTCATTCGCTCATTCGGCTGTTTCACGTCGGATCTGGCATTGATACTCATGGCTATGACTGGGTATGTTTTTTTGCCACATTCATGCAGATGATAGCACGAAACGTTTATTCCCACGTTCGTCGAAAAGGAACACGACACATCTGTGAGGCGAACACCTTCGTACCACGAATCTGGAAAACCGCCAGCCTATACGAAATGTTGATGAGACAAGTTTTTTATCGATGCCATAGGATTGTGACCCGATGGCCAGATTCGGAGATACCGACGAAAGGGAGATGATCTCGATGATCCGTGACTGTATTCGTGCTGCACCGTCATGTGCCACGGATGATGATGCGGCAGTACTGCCCGTCGGAAGGGACGATCTCGTAGTCTGTACCGATTCGGTCACATTCGAAAGGCATAGGCCCGAAGGTATGTCCTTCGAACACTTTGGTTGGATGGCCGCAGCAGTCAATATGAGCGATTTGGCAGCCATGGGGGCGACACCGATCGGCCTGTTGTCCGCATTGGCACTTCCCGGGGACCTGGATACGAAAGATGTGTGCCAGATCATGACTGGTATCGACGAGTGTGCGGAGTTCTGCAATTGTCATGTCCTTGGGGGCGACACCAAGGTCGGTTGTGGTCTGGTAAACGTTACGGCGTTCGGGGTGATGGAAGGCAGGAACCCAATGACACGGAAAGGAGCCAGAGTCGGGGATGTGATTGCGGTGACCGGAGAATTGGGGGCGGCAGCAGCCGGTTTCCTCGCACTTGCAAATGGATTCGATATGCCAGATGCTGTATCTGCATTGTGTGCACCCATTCCCCGGGTGGAGGAAGGTATCGCATTGTCTTCCTCTGGGTTGATAAGTTCATGTATCGACCTTTCCGATGGATTGGCCACGGCATTGAACACTATTTGTTCCATGAATGACTGCGGAGCAATCATCGAATGGGATCTCCTTCCGCAGAGCCAGTCTGTAATCGATGTGTGTGATAGACTCGGCATTCCAGATAGGGAGCTCACAATCGGTTGGGGTGGCGAATACGAACTTATGTTCACATTCGACCGTAACGATGCGGAACGTCTCTATGAGCTTGGTGTGGATTTCAGTATGATCGGATTGATCACCGAGGGAGATGTGGTCCTCCACAGGGATGAGAAATACGAGGCGATAGGCAATGGCTGCTATTAGTCCGGTCAGAATCGAAGCCAAATACTATTGCAGGGATGGGGACGAATTTATCTGCGAGTTATGTCCCAGAGGCTGTGTACTTAGGGATGGTCAAACCGGCATGTGTGATGCGCGCCGTGTTGAAGGCAACATCCTCGTAGCCAATACCTATGGTAGGATTTCTTGCATAGCCAGCGATCCAATCGAAAAGAAACCCCTCTACAACTTCCATCCAAAATCCAGGATCTTCTCAATCGGCAGCATCGGTTGCAACATGTCCTGTAGGCACTGTCAGAACTATTCCCTGTCTCAATCATCATCCGGTAAGAAGAGGACCACATACAAGTCTCCCGAGGACATCGTGGAGATGTGTCGTAGGGAAAACGTCGATTCCATGGCATTCACATACAATGAGCCAGGCATATGGTACGAGTTCATTATGGACATTGTTGCACATGCTCCAGACCTGAGATATGTCATGGTGACCAACGGCCTTCTCAACGAAGCACCGTTGAGGGACATGTGCTCTGTCATGGATGCGTTCAATGTCGATATCAAAGGATTTACCGACGAGTTCTATAGGAATGTGTGTGGGGCCCATCTCGACGATGTGCTTAGGTCTTTGAAGATCATCTATGAATCTGGCGTACATCTGGAACTTACATACCTCCTCATCCCAGAATACAATGATGACGAGATCGAGCTGTGTAGACTGTCCGAATGGATCAGGGACAATCTATCCTGCGATGTGCCATTGCATTTCACCAGGTTCCACCCGGATAATTTGATGGTGGATGTTCCCTGGACCTCAGTGGAATCCTTGGAGAGGGCCAGAGAGATTGCAATGTCTGTGGGCCTCAGCTATGTGTACATCGGAAATGTCCTTTCGGAGGAGGGTGGCAACACGTTCTGTTCCGATTGTGGATCTGTCGTCATCGAGCGGACAGGGTATCTTGTTGATATAGTCGGATTGGACGGAAATAGGTGCACGACCTGTGGAAAGATATTGCCTATCATCAGATGAACAGTGGGAATCCGATGGTGATCATTAGTATGTAGGCAATCGTTATTGGGATCAGGAATGGTATTATCGCGGTGACCCAGACATTTTTTTCGCCAGCACTTTCCAATTTATCCCATATGTCCTCATCCTCATTGGCGGATGCTAGTAGTTCCACGTTGTTTCCCACTACTTCTTCCATCGGCCACACCTTGGAATTCCTAGCTACCTCGAGTGGCATGATTGTTCCAAGGAACATCTGTGGAACCCTTATGTTCCCTTCGATAAGGTTGCGGACGATATTGTAAACGCCATATCCCAGACTTATCACCAATGCCATGGTCAGTACGGCGAATGCAGGTGTCATGAATTGAGATATCGGCCCCTCAGGCACATCTATAATCGGCAACCCTAACATTTGTGGGTATGTTGGGAATACGGCCGCTATGCAAATTATGGACTTTGCATCCGCTCCGC
Organism: Thermoplasmata archaeon; assembly: GCA_015063185.1. Taxonomy (GTDB): domain Archaea; phylum Thermoplasmatota; class Thermoplasmata; order Methanomassiliicoccales; family Methanomethylophilaceae; genus SIG5. The sequence continues at coordinate 5,698 of SUSY01000001.1, read as the reverse complement.
CTTTGACGATACCAGTGTAGTACAGGATGCTCATAACCGCATATGTCACGGGGATCGAGACGAAGTTTTTAGCGATGTCATTTTCCACTTGTGTAAGGACTGTAATGGACATCACCGCTATCATCGCATATATGCACAGGTCGAAAACAACGGTGGATTCACGATCATAGATACAATCGAATGCGATGATCGCAATGGTGAACGGCATAAGGAACCCAATCGGACCAAGACCATTGACAAGGACGTCGGATACCGAAAGGCAGGTTGCCATAACGAACAATGCCACCCAGTGCCAATCGGGAATCTCACGTTCCCTCCAATCGTGGATGCTGGCTGACATCAGTATCGCGGCTACGGCCACCACTGTGAGTTCGGTTATCGCCCATTCCATGTGTCCTAAATTTGCATGCCATTTTATAGTTCTGTTCTTTACGGAACATTGAGTGGGACGTTTCTTCGAAATTCGTTGATATGAATTACAATTCTACGAATTCCAGTAGCAATATTTACGAAATACATAATATGGTTACGTTTTTCACAATATCTTATATAGTTTCGTAAGTATTTCGCTTATAGATTTACGAAATACCGCGGAAGGGATAATATGATTGACAACCTTGACAAGCGCATTATCACGATCCTCAAGAAGGACTCCAGGTGTCCATTCGTAGAGATCGCGGACAAGTTGGGTGTATCCGAAGGAACAATCAGGAGCAGGGTGCACAGAATGGTCGATGAGGGTGTGATCTGTGGTTTCACCATCAAGACCAGTTCAAAGAATGTTAAGGCATTGGTGGAGGTCAGAATCGATGTCAACACAGATACTGAGGAGATTGCCAATGAATTGTCCAGTTACGATGGAATCATTGAGGTCTTCGAAGTCACCGGGGATCAGGACGTGTTGGCCGTCATCGATGTGGAGTCCTCTCAGCATCTGAACGATATTATTGAGAAGATCAGACGTAATGACAACATCCTTAGTACCCGTACCCGTCTGATTCTCAAGGAGCATTTTGGAGAGAATTGATATGTTCAAGGGAACAGCGACGGCAATCATCACTCCTTTCAAGGATGATGGATCCATTGATGAGGCAAGTCTCAGGAGACTCGTAGATTTCCAAGAGGAGAACGGCGTTACCACTCTGGTGCCTGTGGGTTCCACTGGAGAATCGGCTACTTTGACCCATGAGGAGCACATCAGGGTCATCGAGATCGTTGTAGATCAGGCTAAGAAGGCGAAGATCCTTGCAGGTGCAGGAAGTAACAGCACTGCGGAAGCTATCAAGCTCAGTAAGGCTTCTGCCGACCTTGGGGTGGACGGAATTCTGTCTATTTCCCCATATTACATCAAGCCCACCCAGGAAGGCATATATCAGCACTACAAGGCGATCAGTGAGGCGATCGACGTCCCTCTCATACCATATAACGTTCCAGGGAGGACCGGTAGCAATATGACTGCCGAGACCACTCTCAGGCTTGCAAAGCTCCCCAACATCATCGGAATCAAGGAGGCAAGCGGTAACATGTCCCAGGTGCAGAAGATCCTGGCAGATAAGCCCAAGAACTTCGAGGTTCTTTGCGGAGATGACGGATTGGCATTCCCGATGATCGCATTGGGTGCTAGTGGCGTCATATCGGTAGCCGGTAATTGTTGCCCCAGATCAATGTCCCAAATGGTCAACCTCTGTCTAAAGGAGAAATTCATCGACGCATCTGCGTTGCACTACAAGATGATGCCGTTGTTCACACACCTCTTCATCGAGTCCAATCCCATCCCAATCAAGTATGTGATGAAGAGGCTGGGTTATGGAAATGGGAAGCCAAGGTTGCCCCTTACGCCACTTTCGGTCGAGAACAGGATGATCCTGGACAAGGATATTTCCGATCTGGGTCTTATCTGAATGGAGTAGATGTCAATCGAAAGAACGCTTTAGGAGAAGGTTAGGAATATGATCACAGTATTGAAATTCGGTGGAACAAGTGTTGGATCCGCCGAGGCACTCAAAAGAGTGGCCAATATCATCATCGCTGAGGAGAATGACAAGGTAGCGGTCGTATCAGCGATGTCTGGTATCACGAATTTCCTCGTAAACGCTCTGGAGGATAAGAACGTCGATCTCGACGATGTGTTCTCCAAGTTCGAGGAAAGGCATATGAACGTCGCCAATGAGATCTTCGATGGGGAGAGGTTGGCACTCTTCGTCAAGGATTTCAATCAGAGGTTGGACGAATTCAGGACCCTTGTGATGGAGAAGGGCAATTGGGAGGATCCATTCTTCAAGGACAACGTGTCCTCTCAGGGAGAGAGATTCTCCAGTCTAATGTTGGCACATCTCATCACATCCATGGGATACAAGTCTGTTGCACTCACTGCGGAGACTGCAGGCATACATGCGATAGGCAATCCCTTGTCCGGTTCCTGCGATCTGAAGAAGACGTCCACAGGTATGGAAATGAATGTCAAACCCCTTCTTGAAAGCGGGGTCATCCCCATTATCACCGGATTCTATGGAATCAATCAGGAAGGTAAACCCCTGACATTTGGAAGGGGAGGTTCGGATTATGCGGCATCCGCAATCGGAAATGCATTGGGTGCAGATATGATCGAAATCTGGACCGATGTGGATGGATTCATGAGTGCGGACCCGAGACTGGTTCCCGATGCCGTCGTCATCGATGAGATGAACTACAGCGAGGCAGGCGAACTTGCTTACTTTGGTGCCAAGGTGCTCCATCCCAGAACCATCGAGCCTGCTAGGATGAAACACATTCCTGTCAAGATCAAGAACTCATACAGGCCCGAGAATCCCGGAACGCTGATTCACAACTTCAGGAAGAAACGCGATGCACTTTTGAAGAGCGTAGCTATGAAAGCGGACCTATCTATCATCACGATCAGATCGGGAGAGATCGCCTATCGTCCGAAGCTAATGGCCAAGGCCATGGAGAAGATTGGTGAGGTGGATGCGGTTTATGGACTTTCGACATCTTTGTCGACGATGGCTTTCCTTGTTCACAACAACGATGTCCCTCAGACCCTAGGGGGCCTTAGAGGAATGGACTTCGAGGATTTGGAAGGGATCGACATCAAGAGTGGAGTGACATTAATCTGCGCGGTGGGTGACGACCTCCTCGATCGGAACGGCTTCTCCGGGGAGGTCTTTGGTGCCATAAAGGATATTGGTGCCAATGTAGAGATGATATCCGAAGGAGCCTCGGATGTATCTCTGAACTTCGTTGTTCCCACGGAGTCCGCAGCAGACGTAATCAAGACGCTTCATAGCAGATTCATTTCTGGTGGTCAGTGATGAGGGATTACGAGAATGATAAAGGGACCATGATGATCGGCGGAGCATCCGCGGTCGACATCGCTAACAGGTTCGGTACTCCTGTATACGTTACCGATGAGCAGATCGTCAGGGAGAACTATCGCAATATCTACAACGCGTTCTCGCAGTATATGCCGACTGAGGTACATTACGCATGTAAGGCTAACACCAATCTTGCGATACTCAGTATCCTGAATCAAGAGGGTAGCCATATCGATGCCGTATCCATTGGCGAGGTCCTTACCTGTCTCAAGGCAGGATTCCCCGCAGAGAGGATAATGTACACCGGAGTCAACGTCTCCGATGAGGAGTTGGCACAGGTGGTCAGTACTGGATGCAGGATCAATCTCGATTCCCAATCCGAATTGGAAAGGTTGGCCAAGATAACTACCGATATCCCAATCTCCTTCAGGATTACGCCCGGAGTAGCATCTGGACACAGTGCCAAGGTGATGACCGGTGGAAAAGGGTCCAAGTTCGGAATCCCTATGGACAAGGTCATAGAGACCTATGCTAGGGCAAAGGACCTGGGCTTCGATGTCAAAGGTATCCACGCCCATACCGGTTCTGGAGGCCTCACAACGGATCCCTTCACCGATGTAGTCGATGTGCTCTGTGAAACAGTCAACAGGATCGAGGAGGAGGTCGGTATTAAGTTGGAATTCCTCGATTTTGGAGGGGGAATAGGTGTACCGTACAAGCCGCAGGATCCGGAGGCGGATCTAAACGAGCTTGCGATTCTGATCACCGAAACCATCCAAGAGGAAACGGACATCAAGACCGTTGCATTGGAGCCCGGAAGGTACATAGTCTGTGATTCCACCGTTCTTCTGACCAAGTGTGTCGATGTCAAGGAAGCAGGTATCAAGAAGTTCGCAGGTGTGGATGCCGGTTTCAACACTCTCATCAGACCTGCTATGTACGATTCGTACCACTATGTCGCGGTTGCCAACAAGTTCAACAAGGCCGGTGTCGCGAAGTACGAGATTGTAGGGCCGATCTGTGAATCCGGAGACTATATCGCGCATGATAGGGCACTTCCAGAGATCGAAGAGGGGGACATCATCGCAGTCTATTGCGGAGGGGCGTACGGTTTCTCCATGTCCAGTAATTACAATTCCCGTCCTAGGTGTGCAGAGGTACTTGTCAACAATGGCGAGGCCGAACTCATCAGGGAAAGGGAGGAGTTCGAGGACCTTTGGAGGCATCAGATCGTTCCTGAGAGACTCACCAGGTAATCTGGCACATCCAAAATGGCCCTTCGGGGCCAATCTTCCTATTTTAGAGGCGACCCTTTGCGGCGTCAGGGTCATCGTTTCCGATGAACTCGTAGAATCCGTGCTTTTTCAGTATGCGCGTGTAGAACCTTACGATGAACCCTGTGGTCAATGCGGCGAATATGGTACCCTCACGGACTCCCTGGAGATATCCGAAGAAGAACAGGGATAATGACCCAGCAATGAGGATGTTCATGATGTCGAACATGACCTTTACCTTTCCGAATTCCAATTTGGTGCGGTATGCTACGAATGACACCAGATATTCTGCTGGCATGACGGAGACGTTTGCCGCAAGTTCCAACGCGATACCGAATGACAATGTGATGGATGAGAGGAATATCGAGAGCCATTGCATCAGATAGTTGTCGATCACGATCCCGGAAAAGAGATATGCGAACAGGTCACAGAGTCCGCTGAAGATCAATAGTGTGATGATCTGGGTCAGATATTTCAACCTATATAGGCGTCCCATGATGGCGACCCCAATGACCAAGAAGAATGTGTTGACGAACATGGTCGTCAGTCCGATGGAATATCCCGTACCGAGATTCAGTACAAATGGAATCGATTGAATCGGTGATGTACCCAGAACTGCTTTGGTAGAGAACATCACCCCTAGCGAGAGGAAGAACAGTCCCGCTAAGAACGTCAATATTCTCCTGGATGGGTGTTTACCGAGGTCCATAGGTTCATCAGAAACAACTCATATTTACGTTGAATTGTAGGATTATGTCGTTTTTTGTAATAATCTGTGGTTGAATTGGCATCAGATAATCCATATCCCAAATATGTTCCTGGTCGAAATGATCACGTCCGATTCGATCATGCTATGGGGCGTTCAATATGAACCGTATGCATGCAAATGATATAGTGGTTAAAGGCACCTCAGAATCGATCGTTTGAGGGGCCAGGGTCCTTTATGCATTTGATGTTTGTCGATGTCTTGATTATCCTTGTTGTAAAACTGTGTTCGGTAATTCCTTAGAGTTCTGATAACGGTTTGCCAGGCCTTTTTCTGAGTTGTGATTTTAAATATCCATACTCCATTTGGATTCTTTTTTCTAATTAATCAGTACCAGCACTGATTAA
>SUSY01000024.1 GCA_015063185.1 Thermoplasmata archaeon | reverse complement strand
TTTTAAATTCTCCCCCCCCCCCTTACATTTAATATGACAGGAATTTTTGGGAAGAACCCCGGTTCCGTATCATATCAAGGCAGACTGATGATCCTTTTTGCTTTCATCATAGGCATATGTCTTGTAGGTGTCCTCTCCTCCGATGGGGCGGATGCTGCGGATGGGGAGACATTTGTGAATGAAAGCGTTGGATATCAAATAGTTTCGGAAACGGACAAGACTGTGAAGATCACGTATTACACCGGTTCCGCAACCGAATTGACCATACCTTCTGAGGTTACGAACGGATCTGTGGCATACAGTGTCACATCCATCGGATATGATGCATTCTATGATTGTACTGCATTGACCTCGGTCACCATACCGAACAGTGTCATATCCATCGGAGATGGGGCATTCAGTAATTGTACTGCATTGACCTCAGTCACCATACCGAACAGTATCATATCCATCGGAGATGGGGCATTCTATGGATGTACTACATTGACCTCAGTCACCATACCGGACAGTGTGACATCCATCGGAGATTGGGCATTCGGTAATTGTACTGAACTCATCGGAATCCACGTCAATGATGGTAATGCGCACTACATGGTTGATCAGGGGGTCCTGTTCACCGAGGACGGTGAAGTGCTGATACAGTGTCCCGGTGGGAAATCGGGATCATATGATATCCCATCCAGTGTCACATCCATCAGACCGGGAGCATTCGATAGTTGCAGTGATCTGACCTCGGTCACCATACCGGACAGTGTGACATCCATCGGAGAAAGTGCATTCGAGGGATGCGATTCCCTTACCTCGATCACCATACCGGACAGTGTCACATCCATCGGAGATTGGGCATTCTTTGAGTGCAGTGATCTGACCTCGATCACCATACCGAACAGTGTCACATCCATCGGAAAAGACGCATTCGGGGGATGCAGTTCCCTTACCTCGATCACCATACCGAACAGTGTCACATCCATCATACAGGGACTATTCTATGAGTGCAGTGCATTGACCTCGATCACCATACCGAACAGTGTCACATCCATCGGAGATAGAGCATTCGAGGGATGCAGTTCCCTCACCTCGATCACCATACCGAACAGTGTGACATCCATTGGAAGATGGGGATTCGAGGCGTGTACTGCCCTTGAGACCGTATGCATCTCCGGAAACGGATCCATAACGTTCGGCAAAGAACTATTCCTCGATTGTAGTGCCGATCCTCAAGTCGTTTCCGGAAAGGCAGGATATGCCATGGAGATGTATTCCGATGAGGACTTCACATCGGACATGGTCATAATAGATGAGACGTGGGGTAGCAGTAGTACGGTGTACTTCAAGTGGACCCCCATCGAATATACGGTCACGTTCAATCCCAATGAGGGATCCGTCGATCCGAAGTCCAAGGATGTCACTTATGACTCTGTCTACGGTGACCTTCCAATTCCCACCAGGGGCGGATACGGATTCAAGGGATGGTACACCGCATTGGAGAACGGTATCGAGGTCAAATCGGACACGGTCATGAAGATCGACGATGCACATACACTCTATGCTATCTGGGAGGAGAACGATGATGGCGGAATAAGCATCGGTATCGTGATCGGTGGTATCGTAGGGGTCATCGCAGTCGCTGGAGCGGGTGTGTTCCTGTTCATGCGTAGCAGACCCTGAGGATCGCACATTTTCCCTAAACCATTTAGAAACCTCTTCTCTTCGGTGCTTTGGTTTTCAGGATGTCAATCCACCCTGAACTTATAATGCCTGAAAATATGTGAAAATGATGAAGGAAGGGGCCGAAGCCCCGTTTCAAACTCAGAGCGAGACCATGTTCCTGAGCACGGTCTGGAGGATTCCACCGTTCTTGATGTAATCGAGTTCGGCGGGAACGTCCACCCTGCACAGGGTTCCGAATACGAGCTTCTGGCCGTTCTTGTAGGCGGTGACCTTGACGATGCCCTTGGGCTCGAGCCCTTCGAGTTCGATGTCGTAGATCTCGGATCCGTCGAGTCCGAGTGATTCGGCGGTCTGACCTTCGAGGAACTGGAGAGGAACGATTCCCATTCCGACCAGGTTGGACCTGTGGATCCTCTCGAAGGATTCCGCGATGACCGCTTTGACTCCGAGGAGGTACGGTCCCTTGGCGGCCCAGTCCCTGGAGCTTCCGGTTCCGTACTCCTTACCTGCGAGGACGATCAGAGGGGACCTGTTCTCGATGTACCTCCTGGAGGTCTCGTAGATCGTATCCCTGATCTTCTCGGGTCTGTAGAAGGAGCTGCTTCCCTCCACATCGGGAGTGAGCTTGTTCCTCAGTCTGATGTTGGCGAAGGTTCCTCTGACCATGACCTCGTGGTTGGCCCTCCTGGATCCGTAGGAGTTGAAGTCCTTGGGCTCCACTCCGAGGGAGATGAGGTACCTTCCTGCGTCGGAGTCCTTGGAGAAGGATCCTGCGGGGGAGATATGGTCGGTGGTTATGGAGTCGCCGAGGTTGGCGAGGACGTATGCCCTATCGATGTTCCTGACCTCGGGCTCATCGTAGATGGACTCGAAGAACGGGGGGTTCCTGATGTAGGTGCTGTCGTCGTCCCACTGGAATAGGTCTCCCTTGGGTGCGTCGATGTCCTTCCATCTCTGGGATCCCTCGAACACGTTGCTGTACTGTGCGATGAACGTCTCGGAGGTGACATGCTCCTTCATGATTGCTTCGATCTCATCGTCATCGGGCCAGATGTCCCTGAGGAAGATGTCCTTACCGTCAACGGTTCCGATGGGTTCGTTCTCCACATCGATGTCGATCCTTCCGGCGATGGCCATGGCGACGACCAGTGGCGGGGATGCGAGGTAGTTGGCCTTGACGTTGGCGTGGATCCTTCCCTCGAAGTTCCTGTTGCTGGATGCGATAGCTGCCGCGACGAGGTCGTTCTCGGTGATCTTCCTGACGATCTCGGGATCGAGGGGTCCGCTGTTACCGATACAGGTCATGCATCCGTATCCGGTGACGTGGAATCCGAGCCTCTCCATGTACGGGAGGAGTCCGGAGGTCCTGAGGTACTCGGTGACGACCCTGGATCCGGGGGACAGGGAGGTCTTGACATAGTCCTTCTTGGTGAGTCCGAGCTCCACCGCCTTCTTGGCCACCAGACCTGCGGAGATCATGACCGATGGGTTGGCCGTATTAGTACAGGATGTGATGGCTGCGATGGCCAGGAATCCGTCCTCGAGGCCCTCTGCGACCTTCTTCTCCTTGACACCGAGTGCTTCGAGGGTGTCCGCGAAGCTGTCCTTGAGCTTCGATAACGGGATGCGGTCCTGGGGCCTCTTGTGTCCCGCGAGCGAGGGTTCGACGTCTCCGAGGTCGAGCTCCAGCATGTCGCTGTACTCTGCCTCTCCGTCATACCAGAGTCCCTGTTCCTTGGTGTACTTCTCGATGAGGTCGATGTGTTCGGGTGCCCTTCCGGAGAGTCTGAGGTAGTCGACGGTCTTTCCATCGACGGGGAAGAATCCCATTGTGGCTCCGTACTCGGGGCCCATGTTGGCGATGGTGGCCCTGTCCGCCAGTTCCAGGTTCTCGTATCCGGGTCCGCAGAACTCGACGAACTTACCTACGACACCCTTCTTCCTGAGCATCTCGACGACGGTGAGGACCAGATCGGTGGCGGTGACGCCTGCCTTGAGCTTACCGGTGAGCCTGAATCCGACAACATCGGGGAGCTTCATGTAGCAGGGCTGTCCGAGCATGACGGCTTCGGCCTCGATACCTCCGACACCCCATCCGACAACTCCGAGTCCGTCGATCTGTGTGGTGTGGGAGTCTGTTCCGAAACAGGAGTCGGGGTATGCGACCTTTCCGTTCTCGGTGTCCACGCAGTGGACGAGAGGGGACAGGTACTCCAGGTTGACCTGGTGGCAGATTCCTTTTCCAGGGGGGACGACACGGAAGTTCCTGAATGAGTTCTGTGCCCACTTGAAGAGTGCGTACCTCTCCTTGTTCCTCTCGAACTCGATCTCCTCGTTCCTCTCCTGTGCGTCGGGGCATCCTGCCACATCGACGTGGATGGAATGGTCAATGACGAGGTCCACGGGGACAAGGGGGTTGATCATGGAGGGGTCCTTTCCGATATCGGCCACTGCTGCCCTCATGGATGCCAGGTCCACGACCGCAGCTCCTCCGGTGAGGTCCTGGAGGAGGACACGTGCGGGGATGAAGGGGATGTCGGAGTCGCCGTTGTCCTTTGCGTTCCAGGATGCGATCCTCCTGACGTCCTCGTCGGTGATGAGTCTGCCATCCTTCTGTCTGAGGAGGGATTCGATGAGCACGCGGATGGAATAGGGCATCTTGGACAGGTCTTTGACGATCCCCTGTTTCTCAAGCTCCCTAAGACTGTAGATGGTGACGTCCCCCTCGGCGGTCGAGAGGGTCTTCCTGCAATCTGCGATGTCGGTCATTGTTCTCACTTGGGACACCTTAACGGTCCTACATTATTAAAGACGCGCGTGCGCCCGTGTGTCCTAGGACGATATGATAATATCCTGACATGCCCATCGGTACGTCGATGAATCCAAGGAACGTGCCCTTACTGTGCGACTACTACGAATACACGATGGGAAACGGTTACGTAGACAACGGTATGGCGGACCGCATTGTATACTTCGACATATTCTTCAGGCGTACGCCTGACAAGGGCGGTTTCGCGATATTCGCGGGATTGGAGCAGTTCATAGACTATGTGAAGGAATTGAAGTTCTCCGATTCGGATATAGAGTTCCTCCGTTCCAAGGGTATTTTCGGAGAGGATTTCCTCTCGTTCCTGAAGGATTTCCGTTTCACAGGAGACATATGGGCTGTACCCGAAGGTACTCCTGTGTTCCCTAACGAACCGCTCGTGACCATAAGGGCCAGGGCCGCCGAGGCACAGGTGTTGGAGACGTTCTCGCTGTTGACATTGAATCATCAGTCTTTGATCGCGACCAAGGCCAGTAGGATAGTGCGTGCCGCAGAGGGTAGACAGGTCATGGAGTTCGGTTCCAGGAGGGCACAGGGTACCGATGCCGCGGTCATGGGTGCCAGGGCGGCATACATCGCCGGTTGCGGAGGTACCGCATGTACCGTATCGGACAAATGGTTCGGTGTGCCTGCTAGGGGTACCATGGCCCATTCATGGGTGCAGATGTTCGACAGCGAGTACGACGCGTTCAAGGCATTCTGCAGGACGTATCCTAAGAGCCCGATCGTCCTTGTGGACACGTACGACACGCTCGGAAGCGGTGTTCCCAACGCCATCAGGGTGTTCAAGGAGATGGGCATCACGGATGGAGGCATCCGTCTGGATTCCGGTGACTTGGCGTTCCTAACAAAGAAGGCCAGGAGGATGTTGGACGACGCCGGTCTTACGGGGATCAGGATCACGGTCTCCAACTCTTTGGACGAGTGGATCATAAGGGACCTCATAGAACAGGGTGCCTGTATCGATTCCTTCGGTGTGGGTGATAATCTGATCACCTCCCATAGCGATCCCGTGTTCAACGGGGTCTACAAATTGGCCGCCGTCGAGGATGATGAGGGTAACATCATACCCAAGATCAAGATCTCCGAATGCGTGGAGAAGATCACCACCCCTCATTTCAAGAAGGTCTATAGGTTGTTCGATCACGATGGCAAGGCGTTCGCGGACCTGTTGTGCCTGCACGATGAGGTCATAGACGATTCCGAACCTCTGACGATCTTCGATCCGGATGCGACATGGAAGAGGAAGACCCTAACCGATTTCAAGGCGAAGGAGCTGATGGTCCGTATATTCGACAATGGGGAGTTGGTATATGACGTACCTCCGTTGGAGGAGGTCCGCAGGTACAGCCTAGAACAGGTGGGATTGCTCTGGGACGAGGTCAAGCGTTTCCACAATCCCCATTCGTACTATGTCGACCTGTCCCAGAGGTTGTGGGACATAAAACAGGACATGATCCGCCAATCCAGGGGCGAAAGGGTCAGTTGAACATCTTGTTGTATCTATCGAACTTCTCCCTGATGGGCATGATCGCCCTGAGTTCACCGTCGTGTGCATCGACGGTGTTGACGGCCATGTTCAGTAATGCGAACAGCAGGTCGAGGCCGGGCGACATATCGACATAGATGTAGCTGTAACGATAGATGGCAATCTTGCTCACCGGTTCTATAAGGAATGCACCCAAGGGGATGGCTGCATTCAGGTCGTTGAGTCCACGTACGATGTTGTCGTAGTTCTCCTCGTCCGCTTCGAACGCGAGTTCGCACCAGAACTCCACGGTCTCCTCGGTGACGGTCACCATGACCTTGATGGGGAGGTCGTTACCCATCTGGTTGACGACGAAACTTCCGATCTTGTCATCAGTGAAGTGGTTCAGGGAATGTGCTTCGAGTACCCTCTTCATCTTCTTCTGTATGGTCTCCTTAGAATCCCCTTTCCTCAGCAACATATGAATACGCCAGTTGCTATACGTATATAAGTCCGTGTATCCGATGATCCGGTTTCGTCATTTGACGAATGGTTACTTCGACATAGTTATATACGTTCAAAATCATCAGCGGGCATGACCGAGGAGTTGAAGGAGAAGATCGCTGGGGAGATAACTCTGTCCAACGATCCTGGCATGACCATCAGGAAATGGCGTGAGGAATTCGGCCTATCTCAGCATCAGTTGGCTGAGGCAATGGGAGTGTCGCATTCGGTCATAAGCGATTATGAATCTGGAAGGAGAAGATCGCCGGGTTCCGGGATCATCAAGAAGCTTGTGGATGCCTTCATCAGGTTGGATAAAGAGGCAGGTTCTCCGACGATCTCCAAGTATGTGCCGGAATCCGTCCTGGATTGTGTCATCGCTATGGGAGAGTTCAGGAGTGGGATCCCCATGGACAGATTCATAGAGGAGATCGGAGGCGAGAACCTCAATCCGGACAGGTTGCCTGCACGCATGGTATACGGGTACACTGTCGTGGATTCATTGAAGGCGATTCTCCAGCTCAGCTCCAATGATTATATGAAGATCTACGGTTGGAGCACCGAAAGGGCTCTCATCTTCACGGACGTCCATTTCGGACGTTCACCTATGATCGCAATCAGGGCGCATCCGCTTTCGCCGGCCGTCGTGGTCTATCAGAAACCGGAAGCGGTCGACAAGTTGGCGATCAAGCTCTCCAGATTGGAGGGCATCCCTCTGGTCACCACCCAGTTGGAGGTAGAGGGAATCGTAGAGAAACTCGAAAAATATAGGGAAGGGATATGATGGATGTAGGAATAGTCAGTTATGGCGCGTACATTCCCAGATACAGGATCACACCCGCCGAGATCGGTAGGGTCTGGGGAGTGGACGGTAAGGCGATGGGAAAGGGTCTTCTGATCCACCAGAAGTCCGTACCGTCACCCGACGAGGATGTAGTGACCATAGCTACGGAGGCCGCAAGGGGGATGATGGCACGTGTGCCTGAGGTCGACCCCAAGGATATAGGTGCAGTATACGTTGGTTCGGAATCGCACCCGTACGCGGTCAAACCCACTGCCACCATTGTAGCAGAAGCGATCAGGGCGACCCCCTCGATGACCGCTGCGGACATGGAGTTCGCATGTAAGGCAGGAACTGCCGGAATGCAGGCCTGTATGGGTCTCGTCGGATCGGGTATGGTTAGGTATGGAGTGGCGATCGGTGCAGATACGTCCCAGGGGGCTCCTGGAGACGCATTGGAGTATTCCGCATCCGCTGGAGGTGCAGCATTCCTCATCGGTAGCGAGAACATCATCGCCAAGATCAACAGGACCATGAGCTTCACCACCGACACTCCGGATTTCTGGAGGAGAGAGGGTCAGCCGTATCCGAGCCATGGGGGAAGGTTCACCGGAGATCCAGCATACTTCAGACACATCACCTCCGCAGCCAAGATGATGATGGAGGAGATGGGCACCACGCCTGAGGACTACGAGTTCGCGATCTTCCACCAGCCCAACGGAAAGTTCCCCACAAGGGTCGCGGCACAGTTGGGATTCACGCCCGAGCAGATCGAGAGGGGTCTGCTCACACCACACATCGGAAACACCTACAGCGGAGCCGTCCCACTGGGACTCGCATCTGTACTCGATGTCGCCAATCCCGGGGACAGGATCTTCGTGACCTCCTACGGATCCGGAGCAGGAAGCGATTCCTTCGACATCACCGTCACCGATGCCATCAAGGATTACAAGAGGAGCGCGGCCAAGACCGTGGCCGAGAGGATGGCCAACACCATCGAGTTGGATTACGCTAAATATGCGATCTTCAAAGGAAAGATCGTTCTGCCGGAGTGATAAGATGAGAGATGTAGCAGTCATAGGAGTAGGTGTAACGAAGTTCGGAGAACTTTGGAGCAAGTCCTTCAGGACCATCGGTATCGAGGCCGGTGTCAAGGCATTGGCCGATGCCAACCTCACCGGCGCGGAGGTCGACGGAGTCTTCGTCGGAAACATGTCCGCAGGCCGTTTCGTCAACCAGCAGCACATCGATGCACTCATCGCGGATTATTCCGGTCTCAGCACGAACGGTGTACCGGCCGTCAGGGTGGAGGCAGGAGAGGCTTCCGGAGGAGTCGCATTCAGACAGGCCGTCATGGCGGTCGCATCCGGCATGCACGATGTCGTACTCGCCGCAGGAGCGGAGAAGATGACCGATCTGGACGATGCAAGCGGAAACGCGATCCTCGATTCCACCGCGGATGCGGAGTGGGAGGCATCCATGGGTGTCACGTTCCCATCCCTCCATGCGATGATCGCCAACAGGATGATCCATGACGGTATCGCCACCAGGGAGGAGATCGCATCCTTCGCCGTCAACAGTCACGCCCACGGAGCACTCAATCCCAACGCGCAGTTCCGCAAGGCGATCCCAATCGAGACGGTTCTGAGGTCCGGACCTGTCGCATCCCCATTGGGAATGTTTGATTGCGCACCAATCTCCGACGGAGCGGCTGCGGTCGTCATCTGTCCCCTCGATAAGGCCAAGGAGTACACCGACTCGTACGTCAAGGTGTCCGCCGTCTCCCAGGCCAGCGATACCCTCGCACTGTTCCAGAGGGATGACATAACCACGTACAACGCCACATCCATCGCAGCGAGGAACGCGTACAGGCTCGCGGGCATCGAGGCATCCGACATCAACGTGGCGGAGGTCCATGACAACTACACCGTGTCCGGAATCATGGCATTGCAGGATCTCGGATTCTTCGAGAAGGGTAAGGCAGGAAAGGCTGTCCTCGAAGGTCAGGTCGCTCTCGGAAACAGGTTGGTCGTCAACACGTCCGGAGGACTCAAGGCACGTGGACACCCGATCGGTGCTACCGGGGTCGCCCAGATCGTCGAGATCACCGAGCAGCTCAGGGGAACCGCGGACAAGAGACAGGTCGATGGTGCCAAGTACGGACTCGCACAGTCCGTCGGAGGAATCGGTTCCGCTGTAACCGTCAGCATCCTGGAGGCGATCTGATGTCATCTGTAGCAAAGGAATGGAGGGAGATTCCCGGAAGGTACAACCTCGAGGGATCCAAGTGTCCCTGCTGCGGCAAGGTGTTCTTCCCCAAGCGCAGCATGTGTCCTGCCTGTCGCAGGGAGAGTCTGAACAACATGGAGGATTACGACATCTGCCGTAACGGTACTGTCTACTCCTACTCCATCGTTTACGACGCTCCCAGTTTCGCGGACAAGATCAAACCATATGCAGTCGTGATGGTCGAGACCGATGACGGTG
This sequence comes from Thermoplasmata archaeon, assembly GCA_015063185.1. Classification (GTDB taxonomy): domain Archaea; phylum Thermoplasmatota; class Thermoplasmata; order Methanomassiliicoccales; family Methanomethylophilaceae; genus SIG5. Next base: position 10,828 of record SUSY01000024.1, on the reverse strand, counting down.
TGAAGATCTCCGCACAACTCGTCGATGTCAACATCGATGATGTGAAGATCGGCATGAGGGTCACTGCGGTCCTGAGGAAGATCAGTTCCGATGGGCCTGACGGAATCATCCGCTACGGTTACAAGTTCGTACCGTTGGACTGAGGATCATGCGGGTCGATGCCCGCGATCCAAACACCAATCATTTTCTCAAAACCTTCCCCCTAGGGGGAGGTGGAGAGACCCTTTATCCATCCCATCGATGTGGTATCATGAGGTTCAAGATCGGCGAGTTCTCGAAGATGGGGAAGGTCTCGCGTAAGGTCCTCCGTAACTATGATGAGATGGGGCTGTTGAAGCCCTGTTCCGTCGATATGGTCACACGTTACAGATACTACGATTCCGGTCAGCTGAAGCAATTGAACGAGATCAACAGGTATCGTAGGGCAGGATTGACATTGGATGAGATCCTGCGTATCAGGAACGGTGAGGATCCCGGCCCGATATTGGAGGAACGTATCCGTACGACCAGGACGGAGATCGCATCCGCATCGGAAAGGCTCAGGGTCTTGGAACAACTCATGGGAGGTAAGGACGATATGGGATATGATGTTGAGATCAGGGACCTTCCCGGAATCCAGACCGCATACCGGAAGGGAAGGATAGATAGATATTCCGATATGACGCGTTTCGTGATGGAGTTCGCAGGTATGTGTGAACTCTCCGATCCCGGGCTGGAGTGTACCGAGGATGGATACTGCTTCGTGATATACGACGACTTGGAGTATCGTGAGGAGGACATCGGGCTGGAATACCATCAGGCGGTCAAACATGTCGGAAAAGGATCGGACGAGATCGGATTCATGGATTTCGAACCTGTGACCGCCGCATGTGTGAAACATCACGGGTCGTATGATCAATTGGGTGCAGCCTATGAGGCGATAATGTCCTGGTTGGACGTCAACGATATGGAATTGGCCGGCCCACCAAGGGAATGCTACATCCACGGTTGTTGGGATGTGGATACCGAAGAGGAATATCTGACGGAGATACAGTTCCCGGTGAGACACAAGTGATCCGCAAGGGTCAAACCTTTTCCACGTCCAGCATCGCGACCAGTTCCATCGCGAGATCGCATAGGTCCACGTCGAGTCCCTTCGTATCGAGTCCCATCGCTTTCGCCTTCTCGGGCGTTCCTTCCAGGATGGATGGTTTCTCCACGAGGCCCAACGCATCGAGTTCCGGATCGTCGATGTTCAGAAGGACGAGGACGCTCTCTTCGGCATCGGGTGCAGGTCTCATCTTCTTCAATGCCTTCGAGACCTGCCTTTCTCCGGAGATGTACATGATGATCTCGGTCAGTAAGGTCTTGGACCTGTTCACACCGTTCTTGAACGCCCTCTCTGCATGCTCCACCGCGGAGAGCACCTGTTCGATGCAATATACATATGACGGATTGAGAATGATCACGTCTCCGCCCTTCGAGGTGAAATGTTCCACAGCCTCTTCGAAATGGCATTTTCCCTCGACGCCTACGACATCGACCTTATTCTCCATGATTCGGAATCATTGGCTGAGTATTAGGTGATTTCGACCGTAAGCGTAAATATCACAGGTCTCTACATGATGGTATGGACCGTGACAACGAGGCCGCATCGAGATTCGTATGCAGTGTTAGGGAGAGATGCATCTTCGAGACTGGGATCAAGCTCGCTACCATATATCATCAGTATGTAGGCACTCCGTTCAATGGCGAATCCATAGAATCCTTGGAGAAGGCGATGGAGAGGAGCATCATGGTACAACCGTACGTTTCGGATGTGAGGATCTCCATCGATCGTTCGGTCCTCCCTCCGAAGGAGGACCATTATTCCTACGTATCACTGGGTGGTAACATGATCGACGCTATCGTCGAGGTGACCATAGATGGCATCACCGTCAGGTCAGAGATGAGGTTCGACGAGGAACTCGGATATCCTTTGATGTACGTTTCCGACATCAGAGAGTGATTTCAAGTTCATATCTGAACTATTGCAAAAACCCCGAATACAAATCTATATATTCGAGGATTTGTTGCTTTCGACCTCTCAATATTCGGGGTAGTTTTTTAAGCAAGTAACGCGTTACCTGTGATACCACGTGGTGTTCATGATAGCGAACATTAAGATTGGAATCACCGGACTGCCTGGTGCAGGTAAGACGTACGCCCTACTTCGCGTTCTCGAGATGTTGAAGGAAGAGAACGTTGTCATTGGCGGAATGATCGATGAGCCTGTGGATGATGGTAGGCACCGTGTAGGTTTCACTGTCAGGGATCTCCTCACAGGTGAGACCGAGACGTTCGCTACTGTTGGTTATGAAAGTAAGATCATGGTCGGAAGGATCGGAGTGGACATCGGTAAGTTCGAACCCGTTGCGGTCGCTGCGATCAAGAATGCCTGTGAGAATGCGGACATCATCGTCATCGATGAGGTCGGAAAGATGGAGGTCGAGAGCGAGGCATTCGTCAAGGCCGTCCGTGAGGCACTCGAGTTCGACAAGCCAATGATCATCACCCTCCACAAGAAGTCCCGCAACCCTCTCCTTCAGGACATCAGGAGAAGGGACGACGTCAGAATCCTCGAGGTCACGCAGACCAACCGTAATCTTTTGCCCTATAAGGTCAAGAGTCTCATGAACGGTGAGAAGATCTGATGGTAGAGGGCGTATTCATCAGGGAAGGACAGACTGATCTGGTCGTCCCATCACAACATTCTTCCGGTGGCCCGGGAAAGATCTACGATGATGTGTTCTTCAATGAGCAGATGGCATTCAACAGGGATGTCAGTGTGATGCTCCTGCGTGCGTTGGGCGGTAATATGAAGGTGGCGGACTGTATGGCCGCGACCGGTTCAAGGTCCGTCCGTATCGCGAACGAGGTTCCAGGAACGGACGTGGTCGCTAACGACATCAATCCTGCCGCAATTCCCTATATGGAGGAGAACATCAGGTTGAACGGTGTCACCAACTGCAGGCCATCCAGGGAGAATCTGCAGGTGCTCCTTGCCAAGGAGACCTTCGACTATGTTGATCTGGATCCGTTCGGTTCACCAATCCCGTTCCTCCATGCTGCCATCCAGGGTTGTAGGAGGGGGGCCATCCTTGCTGTCACTGCTACCGATACCGCACCATTGGCCGGAGCACATCGTGGAAAATGTGAGAGGCGTTATTGTTCCACGCCTCTGAGGGGATACAGTTGTCACGAGTCCGGTCTCAGGATCCTCATGGGTGCGGTTGCCAGGGAACTCGCCAAGTTCGACATGGGCATGGAACCTGTCCTCTCATTCTATGCAGATCATTATTTCAGGACCTATGTCCGTGTACGTAAGGGTGCAGGAGCAGCCGATTCCACATTGGCACAGTTGATCCACGTCGCATTGGATCCGGTCACATTGGAGAGGTCAGTATCGGACATACGTGATTCCGAACACATCTACGGTCCTATGTGGGGAGGTAGGTTGTTCGACAGGGATGTGTTGTCGAAGATGGATCCCACCGGTATGGCGGATGAGAAGCGTTGCAGGAAGATGTTGGAACTGTGGTCCAATGAGTTGGATGAGGTTCCATTCATGTACGATGTGTCCGAATTCGCATCCCATCTGAAGGTCATGTCCCCAAGATACGATACGCTTCTCGATCTGCTCAATAAGGAAGGTCTTTCCACAAGGACCCATCTGTCACCCACCGGATTCAAGAGCGTTCTGCCTGTGGAGGACATCAAGCGTATCTTCATACAGGCATCGGAGACCCGTTGAACCATGCACGGGTATCGAATGTCGCAGTCCTTTTAACCATCCAATCCTATCACCTTCCGATGGATGCACCGCTATCGGTAACTCAGTTCAACAAGATGGTGAAGCAACTCGTAGAATGCGAGAGACTCACCGATATCGTCGTTGTAGGTGAGTTGAAGGAGTACAAACCCGCATCCAGCGGACATGTGTATCCGGTCCTTACGGATGGTATCAACGTTGTTAACTGTACCTTCTTCAAATCCGCACTTTCCAGATTGACATTCAAACCGGAAGTAGGTATGAAAGTAGAGGTGTTCGGAAGTGCCAGTTATTACGAACCAAGAGGGACCGTCAGTATAAACATCCATAAGATGGTCCCTGCAGGGGATGGTGATGAGAAGAAGAGGCTCGATGAGTTGAAGGTGAAGCTCATCGAGGAAGGTCTCTTCACAAGGAAACGTCCGCTCCCAAGATATCCGCGTGTGATTGGTGTTGTCACATCACAGACCGGTGCCGTCATCAAAGACATCGTGGACACTGCACGTCGCAGGTTCCCTGCGGACATCCTTCTGGCATCGGCAAAGGTACAGGGGGAAGGGTCTGCAGAATCCATAGTTGCAGGTATTGAGGCATTGAACCGCGAGGGTGTGGATCTGATCATAGTGGGAAGGGGAGGAGGTAGTGCCGACGATCTCAAGGCATTCAACGAGGAGATCGTTGCAAGGGCGATGTTCGCATCCGTGGCACCTACGATCTCCGCGGTGGGTCATGCGACCGACAAGTCGATCACTGATCTTGTCGCAGATGTGTATGCGGAGACCCCTACGGCAGCTGCTATGATTGCCTTGCCGGATCTGAGAGCCGAGATCGATAGGGTGAGGACATTGTCCCGGAGGATGGACGACCGTCTTATCGAAGGCATGGAGTCCAGAAGGAAGGACTATCATTTGATGGCCTCGCGTGTGGATTCCCGTAGTCCTATGAACGTCCTGAGGTTGCAGATGGCTACCGTGGATGGATTGATACAGAGGATGGATTCCAGGATCAGGATGAATATCCAGGAGTGTAGGTACAGGTCCGAGACTTTGGGGGCCAGGTTCGATCTGGATCGCCTGATGACATACATCGAGACGTCCATGGCATTCGTCGACGACCAATCCGAAAGGATGGATTCGTCCATGGTCAAATACTTCGAACTGCGTGGTGAGCGTATCGGCGCCATATCGGCACGTCTCACCTCATTGGATCCGAACAGGGTATTGGATAGGGGTTACAGTTACATCACGGACGGTACCGGAAGGGCCGTCACATCGGTCGGATCGCTGACCGAAGGTTCCTCGATCGACATCAGGATGAGGGATGGAAGAGCGGTCGCAGATATTACGGAAGTGATTAGGGATGGATGAGGTCGATATGGATAAGATGACATTCGAAGAATGCCTTGCTAAGCTCAATGAACTCGTTGATCTGTTGGAGAATGGGAAACTGGATCTCGATAAGAGCATAGATGTCTATGCGGAAGCCGTCAAGTACAGGGATAGATGTAAAATCATACTGGAAGAGGGTGAGCGCAAGGTCCAGAAGCTTATGCAGACCGCAGAGGGCTCAAGAAAGGAAGAGTTCATAATCTGAGGTCCCACAACGGTGTGTCGATCTCTTCACACCATTCCTTCGTATCCTGGTATAACCGGGTCATTGCGAACACCTCGTCGTCGTAAGCGAGTCTCAATGCCCCGCCCAGTTCCCCTTCTCTGAGGTGTTTGGCATTGTTGGCACCGAATGTGTCGCGAAGTCCTATCAACAGGACGTTGACCAGGTCGTGCCCGCGACACACCTCCTTCTTATCGTATCCTTTCTCCATCTCCGCGGAAAGGAGTCTGGATGTGTACTTGGCACTGGTCCTGTCCGAGTTGGTGTTGGCTATGGATTCCCTGATCATGGCGGAGTGATCACACGATAGGTTCCTTCTATCGATGAATGTCCTGAAGTCCAATGACTTGAATGAAAGACCAAGACCATTCCTGTCGGACACGTACATGAGAAGACCGAGCGGATATGCACCGTCCAACACCCTGTCACGTACGGGGCCGAATTTGGATTCGAACAGTGCCAGTTTTTCCGGGTCTGCATATTCTGCTAAGACATCATCCAAGGCATCCGATGATATCATCATGGATTCCGCATCCCTGCAATCCGTCATGAATACTGGCCCTCTGGGTCTTTTGTGCTTCAATCTGTCCAGGTCAGAATCTATTATCCCTATGACCTTGTTGTCATCACGTTTGTCATGGATCAGGTTGACGGACGTTCTGACCTTGTCCTTGGAATGTGCTATGACTACCCTGACATTCTCCCTTTCTATGAACTTCCCATAGAGGCGCGAGTCGGTGACGCCTTCTACGACCAATATGGTGCCTCCAAAACCGGTCCTCATCATGGAGACTGTGTTGGCTATGTCGGACGATGTCAGATATTGATGCATCTCAGGTCCTCAATTCGTTGGCCAGGTCCCACATGTCATGGATCACCTGTGGGGAATGTGTGGCGATGATGATCTGCAGGTCCCTGAGGCGACAGATGTCGTTTAGGATCGGTCCAAGTCTTTGTTGCCACGATACATGTAAGGAGATCTCCGGTTCATCGAAAACCACCAGGGATCCCGGTTCCGTCTGGAACAGGAGGCGATAGAACATGATCAGGATGTGTTTCTCTCCTGAGGACAGGCAATCCAATGGTAAGGTGGTACCGTCCCTCAGGTCGACGTAGATTTTTCCATTGGAGATCCTCATGACCTTGTTGGTATAGAACGAGTTAACGACGTCCTTGAAGACATCCAGGGATTCTGCCAACTGGTAATTGTTGTCTATGTAGGCCCTCAGGACTTTCATGAGTTTCAGGTAGTTCTCATGGTTCTTGTTTATGTCGTATCTGGACGGCGGTATCCTGAGTCCGATGGGGAAATTGATCCTCAGTCCCGAATTGAACATGAAATCCACCTTGGACTTCATATCACGGAGTCCATATTCGATCTCATCGTCCCCAAGGTCCTCTTCAATAACGGCATCTGATATCTCCAAGGCCGCCTCATCCTTCGCTGAATGGAACCAATCCTCCAATTCCTTGCTATATGCATCCATTGCGTACAGCAATCTTCCGTCCCTCTTCTTGACGATGAGTCTGTCCGCAGGAATGTATACGGATGGTTTCAGTGTCTCCACCTCTTCGGGGGCGATTTCATCCTCCACACCTCTCTTCTGGATCCTAGTGAGTATCTGGCCCTTATCGTTCTCCACGATAAGGGTGGATTCATCGTCAAATCCGATGTTCAATTTCTTGAACGGGATATTCATTACGGCGTCCATGTCACCATGTAGGATGGAGAAAATCAGTTTCAGAAACGCGCTCTTCCCCGCACCGTTGGTGGAGTGGATGAATGTGATCCCCTCGGTATTGATGTCGATGGAATAATCGAAGCTGTTGATAAGGCCTTGAACGGATGCGGAGACTAGCTTCATATAACCTGAAATCCACATGCTACGATTTAAACCGTGGTGTGGGTCTGTGACTTCTTCCTGGTGACGAATGAGAACCAGATACATTCTACCATCATGGACATGAAGCACGGGATGACGGATTGGGGTGTGGATGCTAGTAACAACATGCACATGGAAACAGAGAGTCCGGTGTTCTTCCAAACACCCATGACAGTCTGCATCGTCCAACGATCGTTCTGTACCTTGGCCGTCGTAAGGACGAGTTTGGTCAGGACCGTCAACACCAGGACCCTCAGCACGACCACCGCAAAGAGTGTGGCGATGAACATCGGTTCGTCGAGAAGGTATCCGCGATTGGAGTTGACCGAGAGAAAGATCATGATGAACATCATGGCATTGATTATCGGCACCTTCACCGTACGTGCCAGTTTCAACCTGCCCAATGGACGTGACAGTATCAGGGGTATGACGATGAACAGGATCAGATACTTCAGAATCTCCAAGGGGTTGACCGCATCACCTATCAATGCGAACGACAACAACGGTGTCACTGCGATACCGACGACATATGTTGCCGATACTCCGACGAAGGCGACCTCGATGTTCTCCTGTGTGATCACGGCCGCCATGACGACAGCGATGGCGCATGGCATGGACGCAAGAATGATCCAGCCATACCATATCGATTCGTTGAACGGTAGGAACAGCGCACCGATGGCGATGGTGACGGCGGTGTTAAGTACATACGTCAGGAGGATGGACAGTATCGCATCGCGGTTGTACTCCCTCATATCGTTGAGGGAAAGTTTGAGACCGTCCATGGAAAGCGTCATCTGTACCATCAGTACGACTATGATGAGTGTGGAGGATGGTACATCAATCGTATCGATGAGTAGACTCAAAAGGATGGCTGAGATGACCCAGACTCTTAGGTCCATCACGATATCCATCGCCTTCATGCTTTCGGCTACGTTGAATTCCCATAAATGGGTTTTTGTCCAATGGTCCAAAACATCCGGTCCGTGCACATACCTATCGATTTCCTGGAAGCAAGGATTTTATGGTTGTGTTGCGAATCGGGGTACGATGGAGATAGATTCCGCTTTCAACAGTATCAAGGATAATATCAAGGACGGTAACAACGATCTTGCACTTTCCCAGGTGAAGGAGATCGTGGAATCCAATATCGATAGTCCCGAGATCCTGATAAAGTGTGCTTCGCTTCTGAAGGTCATAGAGGCCGAGGATGACGTACAATCCATTCTGGACACAGTCATGTCCAATCTGCCGTCCGATGAGGATGAACTTCTGAAGGTCGCTGTCAACCTCAGAGGACTCGGAAGGGTCGATGATGCCTATTCCATCTACCGTTCTCTGAAGACCAAATCGCCGGACCTCTACGATCTGGCACAGACACTCTATCTTCTTGACGAGTACGAGTCCGCAATGGCGGAGCTCCTGAAGGCAGATACTCTCGGCCGCAAGGAGAGGATCCTTCTCACCGAGTGCTATTCCGCTGTCGGCGAGTACTCCAAGGCCGAGACGGAGGCACAGGCACTCCTGGATGAGTTCGGACCCGCTTATGATATCCTGGTGAATATGAGCAAGGTCCTCTTCGAGAAGGGTGATGCCAAGGGTGCGGTCAAGTTCGCCAAGTCCTATCTCAAGGAGGACAAGAAGAACCTAGACAATCTGGCACTGAACGCTTATGTGATGAGGATCAACGGAAAGACCATGGCCGCGGTCAACTATTCGACGCGTGTGCTCAATGCAGACTATACCCATGTGGGTGCGTTGGAGACATTGGCATACTGTCATATCGAGAGGAAGAGCTACGTTTCGGCGAAGCTGTTGGCGGGAGCCATCAACGATGCGGATCCCGGAAACCCTGCAGCCGTCAGGATCCTCGATGCCTGTCGCCTCATGTCCTCGTGATTCCGTTCCTCAACGCGCGTAGTACATTCTTCAAGGACGTGCGTACGTCCTTCCAGAATGTTGGTGTGAACAGTACGATGGCCAATGTTATCTCCATACGTCCCAACCACATCAGCATGCACATTATGGATTGGGCCACTTCGGATGTCGCTGCCACGTTGGCCACACTGTAGAGTCCTGTTCCTGTGGTCGTGAGTGACGAGATGCACAGATAGAATGAATCGAGCATATCCACGCCTGTCATACAGATGGCGATGGTACCCAATCCTGCCGTGAACAGGAAGATCAACGTGGTGGTCAATGCGGCATAACAGATCGTGTTCTTGACATATGTGTCCCCGAATTTGACGGAACGTACCTCGTTGGGGAACCCTACGGTGGATATGCTGTTCCTCATGGATTTGAAGATCAAGGTCAGTCTTGCGATCTTGATACCGCCGGTCGGGGATTCCCTACATCCTCCGATCATGGCCACGATCGTCAGGAATATCATCGCCACGGTCGGCCATGAGAAGTCATGGAACACGAATCCTGTTGTTGTACCGATGGATATGATCATCAGTATGGTATCCATGAATCCCGTGATGTCCCATTCCATTGCTCCGGATTGATTGAGGATGACGATCAGCAGTATGGATGACACGACGAACCAGAGCATCATCTGTCTGATCTCGGGGTCATTGATCAATATCCTGATCTTCAGGCCTATCATGGCGGAGAACAATGACATGAAGTTCATCGCACTGAATATTAGGAACAGTCCGATCGTGAACTTGGATGCCATGGATATCGATGTGAGGTCCTCGTTGAGGGTGGAGAACCCTGTGGTGGATATGGTGGACATGGATATGCACAAGGAATCGACGATGTCGTTACCCATGATCGCCAACATCAATGCCAATACGCCAGTGAGGATCGCATAGACGATGATGAAGTTCATCGAGAGCTCCTTGATGGACTTGGTCGAATGGGACGCGGTCTTGTTGATACCGTCCGAGACGAAGATGTTCCTACCGTCCAATCCGAAGTATTTCAGGAGGAGACAGAACATGATGATGAATCCGATACCGCCCGCCCAACCGGTGGCTGCCCTCCATACGAGTAAGGACGGTTCGAGACTGTTCACATCCGTGATGATGGACATTCCGGTGGTGGTGAATCCGCTGATGGATTCGAATATGGCCTCGGATACGGTCAACCCATGGATCATATATGGTATGCAACCGTAAACGATGGCTACGGCCCACAGCAGGTTGATGGTGAACGCACCCGTTGATGCCGTGACCTTCCTGGGGCTGTCGAAGTAGCGGATCAGACAGAATCCGAGTGCTGCCCCCAGAACCGATACCATGAGGGATGCTGGAAAGTGCTCGCTACCGAATCCGAATACCAGGGTGCATATGGCCATCAACAGCGCTTCGGCCACCAGTACGTATCCGGATGTATGCAACGGGAACGATTCCACTATGCCCTTCTTGTACAGGTTGCTGAAGACGGATTCGCGGCTCATGGTCTCAAACGGCCGAGATGGTCGCCCTGAACATCTTCTGGATCTTGTCCAGTTTGGTCATGTATGTGAACATGAGGATCTTGTCGTCGACCTTGAACTCTGTGTCCATACGTGGGACCTCGTTCTTACCGTCCCTGA
>SUSY01000023.1 GCA_015063185.1 Thermoplasmata archaeon | reverse complement strand
ACGATATAACTTTGGACTATGGGTATGATGGAATTAAGGTTATAGAATCCATCGATTACAACGCTAGTACTGGTAAAATCCAAACTCCTGAAAGAGTAGGGTATTCTTTTGTTTGTTGGAATCCAAATATCCCAATTAATATGCCTGCAACAAATATAACTTGCGTTGCTGAGTGGTCAATAAACAGTTACGATATAACTTTGGACTATGGGTATGATGGAATTAAGGTTATAGAATCCATCGATTACAACGCTAGTACTGGTAAAATCCAAACTCCTGAAAGAGTAGGGTATTCTTTTGTTTGTTGGAATCCAAACATTCCTGATGAGATGCCTGCAACAAATATAACTTGCGTTGCTGAGTGGTCAATAAACAGTTACGATATAACTTTGGACTATGGGTATGATGGAATTAAGGTTATAGAATCCATCAATTACAACGCTAGTACTGGTAAAATCCAAACTCCTGAAAGAGTAGGGTATTCTTTTGTTTGTTGGAATCCAAACATCCCTGATGAGATGCCTGCAAATAACTTATTTGTGGTTGCAACATGGTTACCTAATACATATTTTATAAAATTCAATTCTAATGGTGGAAATGGGTACATAGAGAGTATTGATGCCATCTATGACGAATCTTATCAGCTACCCATTAGTGGGTTTAATCGGATTGGTTATACTTTTCAAGGGTGGTCAAAATCATCGACAGCCATTGAGGAATACAATCCTGGTGAATCAGTATCCAACCTTGCGACTGGTGCAGATGGCCAGACTACAGTAATGTTGTATGCCATCTGGTCCCCGAATGTATATGTTGTAAATTTTGAATCCAATGGAGGTCATGGCGAGATGGAATCGATGAACATGACGTACGATGTTCAACGTACTCTGCCAGCCTGTGGATTCACAAGAACAGGTTATACATTCCAAGGATGGGGCGAGTCCACATCCGCTATGGACATGAATTCTCCCGGTTCGGCAATACTTAATCTCGTCACAGGTGTTGCTGGTGACGATTCCTTCACATTCTATGCCATATGGGCGCCCGTGAACTATGTGGTCACATTCGATCCCAACGGTGCCCTGGGTCATATGAGCCCCATCTCCGTGGAGTACGATTCGGACGACAGATTGCCAGCGGTCGGATTCCAGCGGGAGGGTCATACCTTCTCCGGTTGGGCATCAGCACCCGATGGATCGGTAATTAGGGATGATGGATCCATTGCGAACAATCTTTCGGACGGGGATACCGTGGAACTGTTTGCAATATGGGTCGTAAATGCATATGAGATTACATTCATCGATATCGGGGATTCAACGATATCTTCAATCATACAGGATTTCGGTTCTGAGATTACGTGTCCTCCGAACCCTACAAAGGTTGGACACACCTTCTCGCACTGGTATCCTTCGATACCGCGTACGATGCCGAGTTCAGATATGGTGATCGAGGCGATGTGGATTGTCAACGAATATGACATCGATTTCGAGAATTGCGATCTGGACGGCATCTCTGTCAGGTTCGGCACACAGGTCTCTTTGGATGAACCAGAAAGGTACGGGTACGTCTTTTTGGGATGGTCTGAGGATGTGCCAGATGTGATGCCTGATAGGGATCTGGTATTCACGGCGGAGTGGGAGGCCAAGGTCGTACGTGTAGGGTTCGATGGATTCCCGGACATTCATATCGATACAAGGTTCGATTCTCCGTATGGGGACTTACCGGACCTTGTGAGGGAGGGATACGATCTGAGAGGTTGGTATGAGGATAAGACTCTTGAAGTACCAGTAATGTCCTCGACCACCGTATCCAACTCTGATGCCCATATCCTATATGGCAGATTCGTGAAGATCTGGAACATCCGTGTGATGTCGGATGGGCCTGACATGGGTGAGGCCGTAGGTTCCGGGACTTTCGATGACGGGGCCGAGTTTACGATATGTGCCAGTGCATTTGATGGATACGGTTTCGTCAGGTGGTCAGACGGTTCTGTCGAATCGGAACGTACTTTGGTGGCAGGTTACGATCTTCAATTGTCCGCGGTGTTCGCACCCTTACGTAATGTCTCGTTCATTTCTTCCGACGGTGTCGATCCGATCGTCGTTGTCGATACAGTGGGTACATCCATTCTGGCACCTGAATCATCCGCTACTGCGGAAGGGTACCTTTTCATAGGATGGTCAGACGGTTCCCAGAGGTACCCCTGCGGTTCGGAGGTGCCCGTGACGGATGACGATCGCACTCTGTATGGCATATGGGATCCGATAGGGTACGATTTCAGATTGGACTTCGATGATGGGCTCGTGACGGAGTATGTCCTGCATGTCGGTGATAGGGTCCCCGAGTTCACTGTCCCGGAGAAGGAGGGGAAGTCGTTCGCGGGATGGGATTCGCCGATTCCCGAGTACATGCCTGCCAGGGACCTAAGTTTCAAGGTAATTTGGGTGACGGATACTGTGGTGTTCTCGTTTGACACGTCCGGTGGGTCCGCCATCGATGACATGGTATTGGCCGTGGCGACCGATGTCCCGGAGATCCCGGTCCCTGAGAGGTACGGATACGTGTTCCTCGGTTGGGATTCGGTGATCCCGGAAAAGGTTCCGGATCAGGATCGTGTATTTGAGGCGATATGGGATGTCGGAGAATACACGATAACCTTCGATTCGATGAAGGGTTCGCCGATATCGCCCATCACCGCCTCATATGGGGCGTCGATAAGTATGTGGGACGTTCCAGTAAGAGCAGGTTATTCCTTCTCCGGATGGTCACCATCGGTTCCGGATACGATGCCCGGTGTGGATATGACCGTGGAGGCGACATGGGTCCATGAGATACGTTCGATCGTATTGGAGAAAGGTGACGAGGACGTCGTCCTTCATGGATACTATGGCGAGAAGGTCGATGTGCCAGATGGTGCCGCTATATTGACGGGTCACAGGTTCGAGGGATGGATGACAGATATTCCATCCAGGTTCCCGGATATGGATGTCGTCATTCGTGGCGAATGGGTGCCAGAGGTGTACTCTTTGACATACGATCTGGATGAGGATGTGATCATCGATGTGCGTTATGGGGACAGGATCCCCTACGATATATTCCCCACCAAGGAGGGATACAGATTCGTAGGATGGTCCCCCTCGCTGACCGATATGCCTGCGGAGGACATCACGCTGGTGCCGAAGTGGATGCCGTTTACACATGTGCTGACATTCGTATTGCCCGACGGGTCCGAGTGTGCGATCGATGGTGTACCAGCAGGGTCATTGCTGACATATCCGCAATACGATGGTGTCGTAGGGTGGCTCCCTGGTGGGTTCGATTCTATGCCATCATATGATGTGACCTTCTATCCGATATGCGTGCAGACTTCCGAAGGAGGTTCCCGTTTCTCCGGAGATTCGATGGTCATAGCCGCCGATATTGGGGACATACAATCCCATACATTCTGTTTGGAGAGGGAGAGTTTCTGGTCGATAGTCTGTGATACATCGGTACTGAACGATTGTGACGGTCATGTGTACGCATCCGTATCCCTGGGTGACGATCTTGGAACCTATGTGGTGAACATGGGGGTGACCGAAGGTCGTCTATTCGGTGACATAACAATCGCATTACCATATCTGGGTCATGTCGGTGACAGGGTGGATGTCCGTGTCATCGACGATGACGGTACACACATCAGGGAATGTATCTCCACGGAGGTGGACGGTACGGTATACCTGATGTTGGATTCCACCACCCAATCCTTGTGTCAGATCATTGGTGTCACGCAGGATGGGGGCCACGATCCATGGCCATTACCGTTCACCATCCCTGTGACCATCACCATTCTTGTAGCAGGATTCATTCTATGGAGACGGATGCATTGACCGAGGAGCCTATGGCCTTGGCAATCCTCTCCACCTCCGCGGATGGGTTCCTCCACCAGTTGGGGCTCCATACCCTGTAGATGTTCCATCCTCTGGATTCCAGGTACTTGCGTCTATGGAAGTCCCTCTCCCTCGTGGTCATGTTACTATGGTACAGTTTCCCATCGCATTCCAGCCCGAGGACGTATTTACCGCCCCTTCTGATCGCAAGGTCCAGACAATATCCGCCGATACCCACGTTACGTTCCACATCGAACCCATATTTGACCAGTGCATCGTAGACCCTATCGGTGAACGCATCATCCAATTCCGCATATGATGGATTGTCATCCATATCGTTCATGGAAGCGAGGATGTTTCTGACCGATGTCACATCCTTGGAACTCACCGCGAAGCAGTACCTGAGATACTGTTTCAGTAGCTTCGGACCTTCGTTCTTCATGTCATCCACGTTGAGTTCGGAAGGTTCGAAGGATGTGACGATATGGATCCTCTTCTTGGCTCTGGATATGGCGACGTTGAGACGGTTCTCGCCACCGGATTGGTTCAACCAACCGAAGTTACGAACGAGCTTTCCGTTGTCTCCCTTGGCATAACCTATGGAGAAGATGATTATGTCGCGTTCATCCCCCTGTACGTTCTCGATGTTCTTGACGAACAGTCCGATGTCCTCTCCGTTCTCCTTCCTCTTGAGTTCAGCATAGTATGCGGAAGCGAATTCCGGATCCACAGTGCATCTGTCCTCGAGGAGTGAATCGATGAGGTCCATCTGCGTACTGTTGAACGTGATGACCCCTATGGTCTCCTCCTCTTTTCTGGTCTTCAGAATCTCCGCGATGAGTTCTACGACCTTCATGGCCTCTGCACGGTTGCTGCGATCGCTCCATTTTCCGTTCGAGAGTTTGTGTACCTTGATCGGAGGTTCGATGTCATCATCGATGTTTGGGGAGACATAGAGCCTTCCCTTGTAGAATGCGTGGTTGGAGAATGAGATCAGTTCCTCGTACTTGGAACGGTAGTGATAGTTGAGCATCACGTTCGGATATTTGAAACGGGCAACGTCCAGCAGGCTGTTGGCCTCCTCGTAGATCGGGATGTCCTCATCCTCTGCATCGTCCTCATCCATACCTATGCGTCCCGCACCGAGTTTGGACGGACGTAACTGTTTGTGATCGCCTGCGATGATGACCTTCTTCGCCCTCATGATGGACGGGATACCTTTTTCGATGAACATCTGGGATGCCTCGTCGAATATGACCAGATCGAACAATCCCGGTTGCATCGGAATGATCTCGGATACCACGTCCGGCGTGAGTAACCAGACCTTTATTCCCTTGAACAGTTCGAAGTCGAACTTGTCGATGAACTTGTTGACCGTCCACTTCCTCTTGAGTTCCGTCACACGGAGCATTTCGCTGTAACGTTTCGATTCCGTGATGGATGTCAGATATCCTGCCAATCTACATTCTATCTCGTTGCGGGAGATGTCCCTCTTGAGGGACATGGCATCACCGAGGTCGTTACCGATGGAATCGAACATGGAGATCTCCTTCAAGAGGGTCTTGTTCTCCGTTTCGAACTTCTGTATGTGTTGCAGGAGGATGAAATTGAAAAGTTCGTCATTGACAAGATTCGGGGACGTGACCTCCTCCTTCGTTAGATCGTACATGGTATCCACATATGTGACCTCGTTACGGTCCAGGGCCTCATAGGCATTGTTTACGGTCGTGAAGTCATCGTAATACTCCAGTCCACGGAGATACTCGTCCATCTCGATGTAAGTGCCTACGATGTCGGTACATCTGTACCGTGTCCAATATTTCTCGAATACTTCCTCTATCCTCCTCTTCATCTTTCCCTTTCCAAGGATCTTGCTGAAGAATCCCGAGTTACGCCATTTTCCGATCTCGTCCTTCAGTGCGGACATGTCGGTCTTGGCCAATTCCACTTCGTACTCGTTGAGGTCGGGTTTCACATCCATCATCCATGGATGTTGAGAACGCATGTCGAGACAGTCGTTCATATTGATGACGCTGGTCGATCTTCTGAACTTGTCGTGTATGGCACACAGTTCGGAGTACTTGCAATCGAGAAGCCTTGTTCTGAATATGTCGTTGAATGCGGAATATTTGTCCAACTGATACTTGTCCGTGGGATCGAAGCGTTTGTTGGAGACGTACAGCCAATATGGGTCCACGCCGAACTCGTAGGGTTGGTACAACTTCCTAGCGATGTAGTCCAGGTCCTCGAACTTGGATTCGATCTCCTTCGATTTGTCCATGGACGTTACGTTGAATCTGGATTCGGGAGGTGTGAGATGGATCATGGAATCCATCTGCTTGAAGAACAGTTCCTTGTTGTTGACATCGTCGATGAGCATCGTGTATTTCGATAAGCGTCCGAGTCTGGAGTACACGACATCCAATGCAGCCTTCTTCTCCGATACCATGAGGACGGTCTTCCCGTCATTGGCGAAGTCCGCGATTATGTTGGTGATCGTCTGGGATTTACCGGTTCCGGGAGGCCCTTGTATGACGAGTCTGTCACTCCTTTTGATCCTGGCTATGACCTCCTCCTGTGCGGAGTTGAGATCGTTGATGTATGTGAGTTCCCCCTCCTCCACGGGTTTTGTGGAAACGTACGCGTCCATGCTCGAGCCATTGTCGGACTCCATGTTCACAAGCAGTTCATCCAGTAACGGATTGACCATCTGACCTCCGACGATCTTGTCGAAATCCTTCTGTATGGAGTTGGAGTATGTGGGGAACCTACCCACCACCGCGTTGACGGTAAGGTGCAACTCCCCTACCTGATATTTGGGGAACTCGTCGGCGAGATAGTTCTCGAACCTTGTCAGTCCGGTGTTCTCCCTGTCGTATTGGATATCGAATCCGATTCCCTTGTAGTAATCGACGACGGTGGCCAGGAATGAGTCTTTCTTCACATCATCCAACACGTTCTCCGGGAGCGCTTTGCTCATCCTATTGAATTTGAAATATGCCAGTATGAGTGTGGTATTGTAAACGACGTCTCTGCTCTCGTCGATGCTCATCTCTATGGATTCGGACGTCCTGTTGAGTGTGACAGGGAAGAGTACCAGCGGCGCTCTGACATTGAACTTCTCACCCGGAAGGCATCCCTCTACGAACGGGTATCCCACATAGAGGTCGTTCTGACCCTTCTCCCTCACTATCCTGTTGATGTTCCTGTGGAGTTGGGTCAGTCTGCTGTAGTAGTCCGCTTTCTTGTTGTCGGGCCCTCTCATGCCAGGTGTGGCTATGGTGACCTTCCTCCGTGAGAATATGGCTGGGAGCGGATCGTTGCGATGGGAACTGAGGAAGAGGTCGAAACCCTCCTTACCACTGGTGATCTTCGGCATGTAGAGGAGACGATTTCCGCGACTGATATTGACGAGCTTCTTCTCCAGCTCATGGAGTGCACGTTCTACGGATTCGTTCATGGAGATGGATTTGACCTTGGTACCGTCCCTGAGGTTGTAGTCATTGATCACATCGAGGAACGCCTGTGCGTATTTCTCTATGAATGTATCCCCTATGCCGGAGATCATACCAAAATCCGAGATCTTCTGAGGTCTGAGGCGGACCATCTCGACACATGCTTCGTCGGTACATACGCGCGGTCTCCTTCCGGCTATGTTCTTACCTTCGTTCCTCAGTTTTTCCCTTTTCTCGATGAGTGCAACGTAAAGTTCCTCGTTCGTATCCATCGTCATTCCCCGATCGAGGATGCATGTGTTCGGATCGTCGTCCTAGGTTCGGAGCCTAGGCTCCGCCAATGCATCCCATCCGTCAGGGGTATAGTGGTGCTTGTTAATAGCGATTGTGACCAGTTCGATAGGGAATAATGTACAATCCTTGATGCTGGCACTTCCCGACCGAGTGGCAACGCGCGCATGCGCGCGCACGTTCAACTTATATGTTACCTCGACGTTGACCGAAGCATTGAACGTCGGGATCGACCCGATTTGGAGAGATGACAGATGAAGGCATTATTCAGTGATGGCAGGGTTGAAGAGGTCGAGGATGAACTTCCGGTCATCAGGCACACCGCTTCGCACATCATGGCTCAGGCCGTTCAGAGATTGTTCCCCGGGACCAAGCTCGCCATCGGCCCCGCCATCGATGACGGATTCTACTACGATTTTGATAAGGACGGAGGTTTCACCCCGGACGATCTGGAGAAGATCGAGACCGAGATGAAGAAGATCATCAAGGAGAACCTCAAGATCGAGACCTACACCCTTCCCAGGGAGGAGGCGATCGAGTTCCTCAAGAGCAAGGGCGAGATCTATAAGGTCGAACTCGTCGAGGACCTTCCCGAGGATGCACAGATCAGTTTCTACAAGCAGGGTGAGTTCACCGATCTCTGTGCAGGACCACATCTCCTCTACACCAAAGGACTGAAGGCATTCAAGCTGACCTCCTTGGCAGGAGCATACTGGCGTGGAAACGAGAAGAACAAGATGCTCTCCAGGGTCTACGGAACCGCGTTCCAGGACAAGGAGAAACTCGAAGCATATCTCAATATGATAGAGGAGGCCAAGAAGAGGGACCACCGTAAACTCGGAAAGGAGTTGGGTCTGTTCGCTATCATGGATGAGGGTCCGGGATTCCCGTTCTTCCTGCCCAAGGGAATGACCCTTAAGAACACCCTCATCGAGTATTGGAGGGAGTTGCATTTCCGTGACAATTACCAGGAGATCTCCACTCCCATCATGCTCAACAGGCATCTCTGGGAGATGTCCGGTCACTGGGATCACTACAAGGACAACATGTACACCACCAAGATCGACGAGGAGGACTTCTGTGTCAAGCCCATGAACTGCCCCGGCGGAGTTCTAGTCTTCGGTAATGAATCCAGGTCCTACAGGGATCTGCCCCTCAGGTTCGCAGAGCTCGGTCTCGTCCACAGGCACGAGAAGTCCGGTACCCTTCACGGTCTCATGAGGGTAAGGTGCTTCACTCAGGACGATTCGCACATCTTCATGATGCCAGAGCACATAACCTCCGAAATCAAAGGTGTCGTCAAGTTGATCAACGAGGTCTACAGCAAGTTCGGATTCACCTATCACGTAGAGCTTTCCACCCGTCCGGAGGACAGTATGGGAAGTGATGAGGATTGGGAGGCGGCCACATCGGGACTCAAGACCGCACTCGAGGAACTCGGTCTGGATTATGTCATCAACGAGGGTGACGGCGCGTTCTACGGACCCAAGATCGACTTCCACCTGGAAGATACCCTTGGAAGGACTTGGCAGTGCGGAACCATCCAGTTGGATTTCCAGATGCCCCAGAGGTTCGATGTCTCATACATCGGTGCCGACAATGACAAGCACAGACCGATCATGATCCACCGTGTAATCTTCGGATCCATCGAGAGGTTCATCGGAATTCTGATCGAGCACTATGGAGGAAGGTTCCCAGTTTGGCTTGCACCCGTTCAGGTCAAGGTCCTTTCCGTCTCCGAGAAGTCCAGAGAATATGCCAATTCCATCTACGACAGGATGAAGGCTGCCGGAATCAGGTGTGAGGTCGACAACAGAGATGAGAAGATCGGATACAAGATCCGTGAGGCTCAGCTTCAGAAGGCACCTTACATGCTCGTCATCGGTGAGAAAGAGGTCGAGAACGGCAACCTCACCGTCAGGAGCAGGGACAAGGGAGACCTTGGTGCAATGGATGTCCAGGCATTCATCGATCAGGTCCTCAAACAGACTGCCGAAAGGCAGGATTGAGAATAAATAGGCCGGGGTGACCCGGCCAATTTTTACAATCTTTCGTATAATTCAACCGAACATCGGGTTATCGATATCCCTGGCTACGGGGACGATCTTCTTGAGGTCGCCATCGTGTTCATCGACCGTGGTCCACACCATCTTCAGCAGAGCGATGAGTATGTCCTCGGTAGGTTTGGCGTTGGAGATTATGTAGCTGTAATCGAAGCGTACTATGCCATCCTCAGGGTTGAGGCTGAACGAACCGAATGTCAGTTCAGTGTTGAGGAGATTGAGGTTCCATGCGACGTCCTTGTATGATGCCTCGATCGCCTTGAATGCCAGGATTGCAGTGAACTTGACATGGTTATCATTGACTTGGATCACTGTCGGAATGGGCAGGTCGTCACCCATCACGCTCAAGCCGATGGCCTGATTGTCTTCGTCGATCTCGTACTTGAGATCCCTCTTATCAAGTGCATTCCTAAGGGTTTTGAAGACACCTTCCGGAGTCCCCTTTCTCATACCAAACATAGTATGCAATTCTTTTCTGAGTATGTAAACATGTGGAGTGGTTCAATGGATCCAACGACATCGACTCCCATTCACTCATGAGGTGACATCATCGACACATATCGGAGGCGTTGACACATTAGCAACACCAATCATCTTAAAACACCTCTTTTTCATATCTTTCTTGTAGTAAATACTATTTGTATTTTATACTTCTAAAAACATGATTCAATCATGGATGTCAATGAAGCAATCCAGAAACGCCATTCAGTCAGACAGTATACCGACAAGAAGATCGAAGGTGACGTGTTGAACTCCCTTGAGAAGGAGATCGACCGTATCAATCTCGAGAGTGGGCTGCACATCCGTCTTGTGAGGGATGAACCCAAGGCCTTCGGTAGTATGTTTGCTAAGAACATATCTAAGTTCAAGGGGGTGGAGAATTATCTTGCTATCATCGGCCCGGATAGTGACGATCTCGAGGAGAAGGCAGGGTATTACGGTGAACAGTTGGTACTCTGTGCACAGGAACTCGGATTGAACACATGCTGGGCCGTGACCGCAGGTAAGAAGGATATCAAGAAATCCCTGGAGGACGGATACAAGGATGTAATCTCCATCGCGATAGGATATGGTGAGAATCAGGGTGTTCCCCATACCAGTAAGCCTATGGAGGACTTCGGTGACATAGATGACGCTCCCGATTGGTTCGTGAGAGGTATCGAGAGTTCGATGCTGGCTCCGACCGCAATGAACAAACAGAACTTCCATTTCGAGCGTGATGGGAACAACGTCCATCTCGTTTCCGGAAAGGGTCCGTTCAGGAAGATCGATGATGGTATTGTGAAGTACCACTTCGAATGCGGTGCAGGAAAGGATAACTTCAATTGGAAGTGAATGGAAAATCTCCGAACGGACCCGATGACCGTCCGTTCGGAGTATAACAGTTCAGAGTTCAAACCTTTGAGGACAGTTCGTTGAACAGGTGGATAGTCGATTCGGAACTGTCCACGTTCACTACATAGATCTCATCTGCAGTATGGATCACGATCGCTTCGGAAACATCCTTGTACACCGCAAGACGATATCTTCCGAACTCGTCGTTATCGAAGCTTCCTATGAGCACCTTGCTATTGCTCATACCCATGGTACGTGTACCGTAATCGATATCGCCCCTTAGTTCCACCAGTGTGATGTCCGAGTAAGGGATCTCCTCGTTCATCATGGTAGCATCGATCTCCACATGGGTATCTGTCAATGTCACATCGACACTGCCTATGAACATCATAATTCCAACCAGTGCGACAATGGCCACCGTGACTCCGATGACTGCACCGATGGCGATCTTGTACTTCTTCTTGGTGGATGCCCTCTCTTCGGGTGTGGGAACGTATCCTACGGACCTCTCGATATCCTTTCCTGTATGTTCCGATAGTTGGTTGAGAAGTTCGAGCGTCTCTTCCAAGGTCCCTTTGTTGAAGACCATTTTCTTCTTTCCAGATACGATCAGGATCTTGAGCGGCACTCTGTCATCGTATGCACAGGTCACATCACCAAGTTCCTTACTGATGAAGTTACCGCATCTTACATGTATTCCGGAATATCCGAACGTTCTGAGATTGATCCCGATGTTCTCATAGGCGTGTATCGAATCAATCCTGTCGAATGGGATGTCCATGGTCACGAACGGTGCCACGATAGATATCCCCTTCTTGTCGAACGTTATCGTCCTCTTCTTGAATGTGAACACAGGAATGATCATCACTACGGTGGCAACGACGGTGAGTGCGACGAAGACGCCCACTCCGATCACTTCCATGATGAGCAATATCAGAAGTATGGCTATCATGACAGTACCTGCCACGATGGATGCGAGCATCTTCATCGAATCCTTCATGAGTATGCTATCTATGATCGGATATTCAAAAGTGACTTAGATCGTAAGGTGTTTTGTGGGAGGGATGAACCCTCCTACAATGTATGGTTTTACTCGAAGTATCTCTTGTGGAGTGCAGCGAAGGCCTTTCCGTGCCTTGCCTCATCCCTTGCCATCTCGTGGACGGTGTCGTGGATGGCATCGAGGTTGAGTTCCTTCGCCTTCTTGGCGAGCATGGTCTTACCCTCGGTGGCACCGTTCTCCGCTGCGATCCTGAGCTCGAGGTTCTTCTTGGTGCTGTCGGTGAGGACCTCTCCGAGGAGTTCTGCGAACTTGGCTGCGTGCTCCGCCTCCTCGTATGCCGCCTTCTCGTAGTACATTCCGATCTCCGGGTATCCCTCGCGGAACGCTACCCTTGCCATTGCGAGATACATTCCGACCTCACAGCATTCTCCGTTGAAGTTTGCCCTGAGACCTTCGATGATCTCGGGGTCGACACCGTTAGCGACTCCGAGGACGTGCTCTGCTGCCCAGGTCATTGCTTCGTCGACGACCTCAACGAACTTCTCTCCAGGTGCCTTACAGACGGGGCATTTCTCTGGAGGTCTCTCGGAAACGACGATCTCTCCGCAAACCAGACACTTCCACTTCTTCATTTGTATCTCTCCTAGTGACTGACCTTTTCGGTCTCTAATATCCTATCGATTTACTGATATATAATAATCGGCGTTAACAGGACTTAATGAGGGATCATAGTCCGATTCGACAATCATCATCGGATAATCCTAACTCCTATATACTGTCATTAGATAGTGCTTTTGATGAACGTATCTGTAACTGAATGGGCGGTATTCGGGGTATTGGTCCTGTTCCTTCTGTTCATAGATTTGTATCATGCACGTCGTCATCCCGGAAAGATCTCCGTCAAAAGCGCATTGGTGCAGACCGGAATATGGATCGGGGTAGCACTCCTGTTCGGTGTTTGGGTCCTGTTCCAACATGGTTCGGACGTTGCCGCAAGCTACTACGCAGCATATGTGATCGAGAAGGCGATGTCGGTGGACAATCTCTTCGTCTTCATCCTACTGTTCTCGATGTTCTCCATCCCTGAAGAGTATCAGCACAAGGCACTATTCTACGGTGTCTTCGGTGCGATCGTCTTTAGAGCGATATTCGTCGTTGCAGGTTCGGCTCTTCTGGAGTCCATCAACTTCATGATGTACTTCTTCGGAGTGCTCCTGATCGTCTTGGCATTCAAGACCGCTTTCGGACACGATAAGGAGGGGAGCAAGACTGCCGATTGGATCTGCAGGCACTTCAAGGTCTCTCCGGAGCTGGACGGCAACAAGTTCTTCACTGTTCACAACGGCGTCAGGATGATGACCCCCCTGTTCGCGTGCGTCATGGCCATCGAGTTGACCGATTTGATATTCGCGATCGATTCCGTTCCTGCATGTCTTGCGATCACCAGCAACGTATTCGTCGTATACACGTCGAACATCTTCGCGATCCTCGGACTCCGTTCCTTATACTTCGCAATCCACGGTTCCTTGGAGTCCCTCAGGTACATGAAGTACGGTCTTGCAGGAATCCTTGTCTTCGTCGGTGTGAAGATGTTGATCTCCAACTTCTACCATATCAACGTAGGTGTGTCCCTCGCAGTGATCCTTGGATTGTTGGCCGTAACGATCGCCGCATCGTTGCTGATAAAACCTAAGAAGGCGTCCGTTGCCTGAATGGAGATTCCGTCCCCTACGGGGATGGTCTCCCCTATCTTTTTCTGAATGGACCCATCTCATTGGGTGATGGACTCACGATCCCTCGTGAGTTTCCTGTACAGTTCCGGTCCCAGACACTGCTCCGCATGTTCACACCATTGGTAGCAGGACTGTACGTCATTGAATGCCACGAAACCGCATCTGTCACATTCGGCCTTCAGGTCTATGGAGAACATCTCTATCTCATTCCCACATTCGGGACAGATCTTGATCTCCAACTGGGGGGTCTCGTTGTTACAGGTTCCCGGGCATTTGAACTTCATGATACCCTATGGGATTGCTATGTATAAAATTTTGAGGAGGCATCGGTCTACACACGGCTTATATCGATAGGGCACGATTTCATTACGATGATCATCCATATCATGGGCGGATTCTTAGGTAGCGGAAAGACCACATTGGTCATGAGGATCGCTGAGAGGTACATCTCCACCGGTAGGAAGGTGGCCGTACTGGTCAATGAGATCGGCGAGATAGGTGTGGACGGTGCAACCATAGGGGGTAGCGGACTCAATACCGTCGAACTCTCCGAGGGGTGCATATGTTGCTCTTTGTCAGGATCGCTACAATCCACCATGAGGCAGATCGAATCCGAGATCGAACCGGATGTGCTTCTGATAGAACCCACCGGTCTGGCACTTCCGCATAAGGTACGCGAGATCATCCGCGGTACCGTGGATGACGAACATGTATCGATAATCGGCATATGTGATGCGCAACGTTTTCCGGTACTGAAGGAGAAGAAGGAGGACTTCCTCAGGATGCAACTCTCCAAATCCGATGTGCTGTGGATCAACAAAATTGATGCCGTGGAGTTCGAGAACGTGTTCGAGGTCTCCACATGGTTGAGGGGCATCTGTCCCGGAGTTCCGATACATATGGTGTCCGGGGTCACCGGTGAGGGTCTGGACCCTGCCATGGCGGATTCACTGGTACTGTGATCACAGACCGTAGTTGTCCGGTCTGAACTGTGGTACTGCGGATTGGTATCTCCTCAGGCACATCTCTAGGAACAGATCCTCCTCGTCGGGCAGAGATTCCAGTTCCCTGAATATCCTGTTGAGGATCTGGAACTGTTTCTGTGTGAGGCCAAGTTCCTTCCTCTCGTATCCTTCTCTGAGTATCTTGGTACCTTCCAGCGCCGCCGCCTTCGCCTTATCGTACGGGTTGTTGTCCGCGTTCACTATGGCTTTGCCTATACGCCATGCGTTGTCATATGCCAGAATGTATGATTCCGGGGATCTCCCTCTGTCGGATATCATGTAGAGGTCCCTCAGTGTCTTCGCCTTGTCGGTGACGAGTGCCGTGTTCATCAGGGAGCATTCGTATCCGATCAGTCCCGTCCAACACTGTACGGACGATCCGCCGAATTCTGGATGGTACGCAACGGATTCGTTGGACCATAGGTCGCAACACTGTGCCATCAGATTACCCACCAGATCGCAATGGGCACATTGTGATGATTTTCCCTCCTGGGATATCGGGATCCCGGTGATCGCTTTGACGATGATGTTCTCGTATCCGCAATCCTTTCCGGGTCCGGTGGCCCCTGCCTCTATGGCCGTGAGGGTTCTTGCCGCGGATATGCATCTCGCCACTGCGGAGAATGTTTTCTGTACATCGTTGTCCAGGAATCCGCCGGCCATGAACATCGCCATGTTGGCACTTGCACAGTTTGTATCCCCGCCGGGTACGGTACCGTGCCTCCTGCAGATGTCCACCAATTGTTCCCACAGGTGCAACACGTCCAGTGATCCCAGGTATCCGGAACCGAACAGGTATGCGATTATGTCCCCATGTGTGATCGCATAGTCCGTGATCTCCTTTCCACCGATGGATTCGATGGACAGTATGTCGGCACCGTTCTCGCATGCGACCTCCGCCGATTCTATCAGATGCAGACCAAGATCGCTCTTCCTATTCTCGTCGGACCTGACGTTCTCCTCGAACAGTCTCAGATCAGGGATCGTGTGTCTCACCGCAAGGTTGATGCCGAATGCCCTATGCATGTTCTCGACACATTCTTTCTGGGACTGCACGATCGATGCGGAGAGTCCGAGGTCCACGCCCATGAGGGAGATCCATTCCGTTTCCAACTGCAGGTCCGGGAATCCCAATGTGACCGCCCTCGAGATGGCATCCTTGGTGATATACTGCGTGTACTCCTTCTCGAGTCTCTTCACGTTCTCCTCGGTACCAGGCCTGGGGGCGTAGTTGATCTCCGGGATGACCTTTCCCGCACCCACTTTGATACCGTGTCCGTAGGACAGCGGTTTCTTCGATCTTCCGAACACCATGTCGTCCGGGGATGCGTATGCCATACGCGATGTCCTGCTCATTGTATCCCTCTGGTGATGTCGTCCCACTCCTTACGGATGGCGATCCAATCGTAACCGTTCCTGGCCTTGTCCACCAACGGGGGTGTTTGGAGTGCCTTCTTGGAATAAATGCCGCAATCGAATGATTCGGCGAACTCCCTGTTGACCGCACCTCCGGCGACCATGTACGGAATGTTCATCCCCCTCTCGATCAGTTTCGCAGCCGCCTTCGGGAATGCTGACATGGTCGTCGTCATCAACGCGGTACCGGTGACCATCAACGGTCTGATCTCTAGTACCTTATCCACCACACTGTCGACGGGAACGTCCTTGCCCATGTCGACCACGGTATATCCTGCCGACCTGAGCATCACTCCGGCGATGTTCTTCCCGATGTCATGCGGATCCCCTTCCGCGGAATGCATGACGACCTTTCCTTTGGTGTTCCTTTCCCCGGGAATCTGTTTCTCCGCGATGGACACCCCGATCTCCATGGATTTGGCCGCCATCATCACTTCCGGAAGGTGGCACATCCCGCATGCATAGAGGTGGCTGACGATCTCCATGCCTGCGACCAGTCCATCGTTGATGATGTCCTCCGCGGGTTTCCTCATCTGTAGAGCGGTCATCACGGCAGGACCCACCTCCTTCAACCTCATGTAGACGACAGACGCGGCCACCTCCCTCAGCAGGTTGTCCGAAGGCAACATCCTCGCGATGATATTGGTGGGGAGGTTCGTGTTCTCGTACTCGATGTCGTACCTCCTGTAGATTAGGGTCTGATCCACGCACGTGTAGTCCAACATGATGTCCACCCCTATCGTCAATCCGATTATATTATTGACTATGGATAATATCCGATCGACCGTCCGCCCATGATGGCACGGATCATTTGTTCTGGCTCATATCGATATGGGATCCGTTCCTATGTATAATATGCGATAACTATATGATTCGAACGATCCATGATGGTCACGGATGTCCTCCATAGTGTATCTGAAGAACAAGTCCTCCGGTAAGGTGTACGCCTACCTGAACGAGTCCGTATGGAACAGCACCCTCAAGAGATGCGAATGCAAGAGGAAGTGCCTGGGGCATGTGGATCCGGTCACAGGGGATATAGTCCCCAACAAGGGTAACAGGAAGGACACATCCTCAGCGTTCGTCAGCTCGTTCGGTCTGACCTATTTCCTGAAGGGTCTTTCCGATAAGTGCGGTCTCACAAGAGCCCTGGAGGTGGCGTTCCCACAGGATTGGAAACTCATCCTCTCATGTGCGTTCTACATATTGGACACGGATTCCGATGAGCTGAGCAGATTGACGTATTGGTCCAAGGACAACGAGAACCCGTACGGGAAGCCGATATCCGCGGACGATATCTCGGATATGCTGTCGCACATCAGCGAGAACGACCTCTTCAGATTCTTCCGCGAGTGGAGGGACAATTACGAGAGGGACGATTTCTACATGTCGCACGTCATGTCCGTATCCTCGTATGACACACGTGTGGAGACCATCAAGTTCAACGACCTTCCGGTGGCGACGATCACTCCCAAGACCGGGCTCAGTATAGTCTATGGGCAGAAGGATGGTATGCCCATCACCTACGGACTCTGGAACCGTCCTCCGGTGGACAATCTGGATCTCGGCAGGAGGGTGAGGGACAAGGCATGGTTGGATCTGGAGAGGGTCGTACAGGTACTGGACCACGAGTTCTGTGACGACATGAACATGGACGGACTGTTCAAGAACGGTACGCGCTTCATCGTCAGGTCCCCGCCGGAGTTCTATTTCGCCAGGGAGGCCATCGTCCGTGTCAAGGACCGTATAATGGCCATGGACAATCTGAAGGTCATCGAGGGGGAACAGTTGTTCGTCATGTCCTTCCTCAATTACTGGAAGGGGAGGAGATGTTACACCCACATCTACTTCAGTATCGAGGAGGCGGAGTCGGAGTTCTCGTACTTCCTCGGTCTCATAGACGATTGTCATAGGGAATTGGAGAACAACGTCCGTGTGAGGGAGCACGAAAGCTTCTACAGGAAGTACTTCAACGTCACGGAGACGCAGTACGGTAAGATCGTGGAGGAGGACGGGGAGGCCATCATGACATACAACGATGTGGCCGGTTTCTTCGTGCTGATATCCAACTCCGTCAAGAGTCCCGTGGCCGCATACTCCCTGTACCACCAGAGGGACATGGTGCAGAGGGAGTTCGAGAACCTCCGTAACGAGAGGGACCGTACCGCATTGAAGCTCTATTCCGAAACAGGGTACAACGGGAGGTTGTTCGTGCAGTTCGTCGAACTGATCCTCAAGACGCAGATCTCCAACGGTGTCCGGTCCAACGCCCTTCTCAGGAACATGAACGTACAGGATCTGTTGCAGGAGATGAAGGCGGTGAAGAAGGTATCGATCCCCGGATTCGATACTCCGTTCTATACGAAGATCAACAACATCCAGGCCGAGATCATGAAGACGTTCGGTATCGATCCGGTGGAATCCGATCCCTCGACGAACCGTCGTTTCAGGCAATGATGATATACGTCCAATTCATACCATATGACTATGGGAAAAGAATGCAACGTCTGTGTCGATGCCGGTGTATGCCGTATGGTGACGAGGATCCATGCAGAACAGCAGGACGATATGATGGTGAAGGTGGACATCGAGAGCGATTGCCATAATGTGCTGAGGATGTCCTGGGGATTGAAGCCCATCAATCCGTATTCGGAGATAGAGTCGCCCGTGTGCGAATCGGAGGTCTACCGGTTGGCCAACGATACGCTCCCGCATGCGGCATGTCCCGTACCGTGTGCCATAATCAAAGCGGTCGAGGTGGCCAGCGATATGGGCATCAGGAGGGACGTGACGATCACCATCGAGTGATCAGTTCCTGTGGAACCTCAGGGTCTCCTCGTATCCTGTGCACATCGCCACCAGTTCGGAGATGTGCAGTACAGGTATGCCGTTCTCGTACGAGTCGTATCTGATGAAGCACGACGGACACCCGACGATGACCGCGTCCGCACCTTCCATATCCTTCTGACGCTCTTCCATTATGGATTCGGAGATCCCGGGGACGACCTTACCGCAACAGCCTATGGGTGCATCCACGATCGTTGCACCGGTGGCCTCCACCACATCCCTGAACTCCTTCTCCAGATGTCTCAGGTGACAACCCGGTTGGATGCAGACCTTCATGTCCAGGTCCACAAGCCCCTCTATCGCCTCCAGATTGGAATGGAGTGCCTCCACTATGTGTATGCAATCTATCCCGGAGGAAGCGAACTCGTTTGAACATCCCGGGCACAGTGTCACCACCTTCTTACCGTCGGAATCCTTGGTGCCCTCGCGTTTTATGGAATCGCGTTCCTCGTCGGTCATCGAACGGTAATGGACGGGGAACGTACAGCATCCGGTGTCCAATCTGTCAGCGAACATACCGACCGCGTCCAACGCACGCACCCCCGCATTCTCCAGGAACGGTACGACACCGTTGACGAGACAACCCGGTGCGAGATACACATCGGCACACTTATCGTAATAATCCGCAGGAGGGATGTCGATGTCCGCACCCTTGGGGATGTGGTACCCCGTATCCCTGAACACCTGCGGGACCTCCAATCCGTTCACATGGCAGTTCATGTACATCATGACCTTCCATGGGTCTGTGTACGTACACACCTCGCTGCATCCCCCGCATCCTATGCAGCCCTTCACCTTGGACTCGTCCCCCTTGAGCACTGCCATCGGGTCGCATCCGCCTCTGTTGTACGAGGGGCATACAACGTTGCATTCCCCGCATCCTATGCAGTCGTTCATCAATCCGACGATGTCCTTGCGGTGTTCCATGGTCCTTTAAAGGATTCCGTTTATTTGATGGATTGCGATACCTCTCCCATGAGGTCCATCTCCACGGATTCTGCCCCGGCCGCCATAGGCCCATACTCACAAGCGGTGGAATGTAACGGTATGCTCTTCGTATCGGGTCAGTTACCGGTGGATCCGGTCACGGGTACGATCCCGGAAGGGACGAAGGAGCAGGCAGCACGTGCATTGGAGAATGTCAGGGCGATAGCGGAGTCCGCAGGGTATTCCATGTCCGATTGTGCGAGGGTCACGGTGTACCTGTCCGACCTCTCCCTGTTCGCGGATGTCAATTCGGTGTACTCCACGTTCTTCACGGAACCATATCCCGCACGTTCATGTTTCGCCGTTGCAGGGATACCGAAGGGAGCCTCGATGGAGATCGATGCGATATTCGTCGATCAGCGTGAGAAGTAACGCACTCCCAGAGAACGGGCGATCCTCTCGCACTCGTATTCCTCCGCCTGCGTTATCGAACCGGATACGGAAGTGACGGTGACGTTGCCGATAATCTCCTTACATCTCCTTATGAAGTCCATCAACGAATCGTAGCTTCCGATGCCGAATTCCGGTTCGCAGATCTCCATGTATCTTTCGGCATTCGGTGCGTTCAGGGATATGGACACCCTGTCTATCCTTCCGAGCATATCCGGGACGACATCTCTGCCGTTGATAAGGTCGGCCAACCCGTTGGTGTTCAGACGTGTCCTCTTACCATACCTCTCGTGGATGATCCCGGCGATCTCCAGTACCGCATCCATTCTCTCGGTGGGTTCACCGTATCCGCAGAATACGATCTCGTCGTATCCTTCCATGTCCCATCCGTCGAGTTCCTCTATGACCTGTCCGACGGTAGGCTCTTCCCTCAGCCATAGGCTGTCGGCATCCCCGAGCGCATCCTTCTGATTCCTGACACAGAAGCAACATCTGTTGCTGCATCTGTTGGTGAGGTTGAGGTAGATGTTCCTCTTGTAACTGTATACGATGGTCATCCCGATGCCTCCCTGGAGATATCGGCTACCCTGAACTTCCCAACGTCCAGGAAATCCTTCACCGACAGTTCCATCTGGTATCCGACCTTCCCTGCACTGACGTAGACGATCTCCCCATCCGATACGGACGAATCGATGACCGTTACGAACGGACGTCTCATACAGAACGGGGAACAACCTCCGTGGACGTATCCCGTCACCGACAAAAGTTGTGCAGCCGGCATCATCGAGACGGATTTCTCCCCAACGGATGCTGCGGCCTTCTTGAGGTCCAGTTCCTTCCCTACGGGTATGACGAAGACGTAGTACCTCTTATCCTTGGTCATCGTCACCAATGTCTTGAACACCCTGTCGGGGTCCTCCCCCAACATGTGGGCGATATCGGACCCGGTGAGCTTCGGATTCTCCTCGTATGTGTGGACGGTGTACGATACCCCGGACCTGTCCAGGGTACGCATGGGATTGGTCTTTACCTCTGCCATATGCACATCGATGACGTGTGTGACCCCTATAAGTGTATGGGTCCCGATGTGATTATTAATCGATGGGCGTACCAGCCCCACTTGTTAATAATTTGATGGTAATGTTTTAATAATATACGAAGGAAATCCTACCGTATGGATAAGTTTATTGTACTGCTGGGCTACATGCTCATCCTCTGTATCGTCTCCGCTGTAGGAGCATACCTT
>SUSY01000052.1 GCA_015063185.1 Thermoplasmata archaeon | reverse complement strand
GCAGAAACAGGTCATCTCGGAATTCTCCGTCGATATGTCCGTCGACCTCACACTGCCCGATGCGGACGACCCGGAATTCGTCGAGGGGTGAATAGACCTAGTGATACTAGGGGCGGGAGATTAGGTTGGAACCGTTGGACGAGAAGTACTGCCACCCGGGTATGATGCAGAAGGTGGCCGAGAGATATCCGGATACAAACTTCATCATCGCACATCTCGGCGGGAAGTACCATGAGGAACTGTTCCCTCTGATGGAGGCTTGCGACAACGTCTATGCGGACTGTTCCGCATTGCAGGGGTGGGTGCCGAACGACATCACCATGATAAGGAGACGTCTGGACGATTCCATCTCCAGGTTCCCAGACAGGATCGTGTTCGGAAGCGATTTCCCGCTATATGACGAGATGTTCTCCATGAGGCAGTTCATAGAGGAGATCGACAAGAGGGATTGGGAATCCGATAGGGTGAGGGACGATTTCTTCGGCGGTACGATGGCACGTCTGATGGGTATCTGATTATGGTTCGTGATCAGCGATCCGTTGAAGGACCTTTTTCGTTTAGTATGCAACATACCTGTGTATATCCTACTCCTAACGATCAGGTTCATCGTTCCGATGGAGAACGACAACCCAGCAATTTCCATAGGATGTCATCCGATGGCATCAGAGAGTACAGATCCTACAATCCTGTCTGCCGCATGCGGGATTCTCGATCTTCCATTTCAACGCCCACATCTTGAGATCATGGATCACGTCCATCAGTTCCCAGGACATCGGCGTTAGACGGTACTCGCTCCTTATCGGTACGGTGGTCGTGTCCACACGTTTCTCCACCAAACCCTCCGATTCCAATTCCTTCAGACGTTCGGTGAGCACCTTCGCGGTCACATCCTGCATGGAACGTTTGATGTCCGAGAATCTCTTCCATTCCTCTCCCTTGGATAGTTCATGCAGGATCAATATCGCCCATCTCTTCGACAGGTACTCCATCGTTATGTACACCGTGCACGCATGGTCCATGGTTACCTTTCAGAAACTTTCCGACATATATACTCTGGTATCTATTTCATACTTAGTATCATAAAGAAACTGGGAGGAGAACCGGAATGTTATGCAGACAGTGTGAAGAGACGTTGCCCGGAACGGGTTGTATCAGGAATGGTGTATGTGGAAAGACCGCGGAGTTGTCCGACAAGCAGGACCTCCTCATAGGTGCGTTGATCGAACTGGCATCTTCGGATAAGAGATGTCCGGAATGCGACAAATATCTCGTGGACGGACTGTTCATGACCCTCAGCAACACCAACTTCGACGCCAAGAGGATCGATTCCGTCAGGGAAGGGATAATCGACAGGATAGGTGACGTTGACATCAGGGTGAAGGACATCCTGTCCCTCGATACCGATGACGACCTGAGGTCACTGAAGGAGCTGTTGCTCTTCGGCCTGAAGGGCCTTGCTGCCTATTACCATCACGCCAGAGTCCTGGGTTTCGAGGATGGTTCCATAGTAGGGTTCATCAGGAAGGGGTTATCGTCCCTACCCGAAGCACTCTCCGCCGATGACCTGGTCTCCCTCAACATGGAATGCGGAGAGGTCGGCGTCAGGTGTCTGGCCCTCTTGGACGAGGCGAACACATCCACATACGGCATACCGGAACTCACATCCGTATCTACCAAGGTGGGTACAAACCCCGGAATCCTGATCACCGGACACGACCTGAAGGACCTGGAACAACTCTTGGAACAGACCAAGGGTACAGGTATCGATGTCTACACACACGGGGAGATGCTGCCTGCCAACTCGTACCCCGCATTCAAGAGGTACGACAATCTCAAAGGTAACTATGGTGGTGCTTGGTACGCACAGAAGGACGAGTTCGAATCCTTCAACGGTCCGATCATCGCCACCACGAACTGTGTGTTGATCCCCAAGGACTCCTATCGTGACAGATTGTTCACGACAGGTACCGCCGGTGTGGAAGGCGTAAAGCACATCGAGGATGTAGACGGTAGGAAGGATTTCTCCAAGGTCATCGATGCGGCCGGATCCTGCGCCCCTCCCACTCCGATAGAGAGGAACGATCTGACCATAGGATTCGGACACTCACAGGTATTGGCACTCGCGGACAGGATCATAGATGCTGTCAAATCAGGTGCCATCAGGAGGTTCGTCGTCATGGCAGGATGCGATGGTCGCGAAAGGTCCAGGTCATACTATAGGGAATTCGCCGAAGCCCTCCCCAAGGATACGGTCATCCTCACCGCAGGATGTGCGAAGTACAGGTTCAATGACTGCGATCTCGGCGATATAGGCGGTATCCCACGTCTGGTGGATGCCGGACAGTGCAACGACTGTTATTCGTTGGTGGTCATCGCGAACGCACTCGCAGATGCCTTCGGAACCGACGTGAACGGTCTGCCGCTATCCTTCAACATCTCCTGGTATGAGCAGAAGGCCGTACTGGTGTTGCTATCGTTGTTGAAGTTGGGTGTCAAGGACATTATGTTGGGCCCAAGGCTTCCGGGATTCATCACGCCCAACATCCTGAAGGTGCTCGTTGACACGTTCGGTATCAGGGCCAACGGTACCGTTCCGGAGGACATGGTCACATTGAGGATCGAGTGATCCCCCTCTGAACATTTTTTCACATCATGGCCCCCGATCCACGGATATGTGCGGATACATCGGGGGCCATCCATAGGATGATGATCGGTCCGTTTATGCAATTCCGTCCGAGACCCTGTGATATCCCGGTTGCACTATCGGGTCCTAACGTCTGGTCGAATTGGAAGGGGGGGGGGAGAGGACACCCTCTTCTGATTCGACGTCCAAGTCTTCAACGGTCCCATGAAGGGTAAAGGATGCCACCAACTCCCGATCATATTGTGCTAGGTCCGACCATCAGGAATATTATTCCG
>SUSY01000022.1 GCA_015063185.1 Thermoplasmata archaeon | reverse complement strand
GCTACATGGGAACATCCTTCCTGTCCTATCTCGACCTTTTTCGGTGCGATAAGCACCGAGAAAGGGCGATACTCCAAGCGAACACAACATTGTTCTATCGGGAGCGTCGAGGGGTCATTTCGACGTTTCGTGTGGGCCAGCGGTTTTTATGATGAAGGTTCTGTCGAAGAGGTCTGAGAACCCTTTATTTCACAGGAATGCGATGTATTTCGCATGAGCAGGAGTGCGGAGAAGCTGTTCACCAAGGCCCTGCACATATCTTTTCAAGGTATCTTCTGCGGACCAGATACTTCTGCATGAGATACGATGCCTGTACGGATATTAATTTATTCTTATTTGTGAAAATTTTTTTATGAATACCTGAATTATTCTCATATATGAAAATTATTCAGAAGCAATAGTGAATATAGGTCCGGTAAGGATTGAGAGATGATCCCAGCCAATGGCTGGTAAAAAATCGATGCTGGCCATTGTGATGAGCGGACCCGCCGGGAACCGCTTAGGTCATTGTCCAGACATCAGAAATCAGGTAACTTATGCCCCGTATACGGGCATAAGTCCGGTTACTTATCAATGAGGTCGGAAACGATCATTCCATTAACCAATCCAGAACGTTCCTGATCAGTATTCCATTCTCGTTCCCTAGACCGAAACGGTCCAGTGTCAGGATCGTCTTGGCATAGTTGTCCTTCGGCCTCAAGAGCGATTTGACCTCCCGTTTACGTGTATCGTCCGTCATCAGGGTCTGGCAGACCTGGATGTACTCCATGGTATCATACCTCACGGCAAGGAAATCCACCTCGGAATCCCTGTAGCATCCTACCCTGACGTCATATCCCCTGCGCAGTAGCTCCACGTACACCAGATTCTCCAGCGGTTTGCTTATATCGGTACCTGCGGTAATATTCAGAACAGCCTTCCTCATCCCCAAATCAGTAACGTAATACTTCCCGATGGTGGAGAACAGTTTCTTTCCGACCATGTCATAACGGTCGCAGGGCAGTATGAGGAACGCTTCCTCCATGGCCTTCATGTAGATTCCGACGGTGGATTCCGGGATTCCGGTGCCTTTGGATACTGAAGCTTTGCTGGTGATGTTGCCGATATTTGCATAGAGGAACCTCGCTATCGCCTCCACCTTTGTGGGATCACTGACATTGATGTGCCTCAGGACATCCTTGACGACGATGGTGTTGTAAACTCCCTGAAGATAGTCCTGCCTGTATCTCAGATCCCTCGATGGATCCACTCCCGGCAGCCCCCCGCATTCGAGGTATTCGATGAATGCTTTCTCCCTGTCAGTGTACCTGTGCATCTCCATGTATTCGGAGAAGGACAAGGGGAACACTTCGATCTCCGTATGACGGCCGGATATGCGAGTGGCCAGTTGTGATGAGAGCATATCGGAGTTGGAACCAGTGACATAGACATCGCAGTTCTTCTCTGCATTCAGTGCCGAAAGGGAAAGTTCCCAATCCTTCACATCCTGTATCTCATCCAACAAAACGTATGTTCTACGGTCCGGATTGATCCTCTGATGGAGATAATCGTTCAGCTGTTCGCTGGTCTTTATCTTCTGGAACTCGAATTTCTCGAAATTGATGAAGATGATGTCCTCCTCAGGAACGCCGGACCTTCTGAGCTCTTCGGCATAAAGTTCCATGATGACAGACTTTCCGCAGCGCCTCATCCCCGTTATTACCTTGATGACTCCTGTATCATCACGTCCCGCACGAATCTTGCTGAGATACTGCTCGCGTACCAGATAATCTCCCATGATTTTGACAGGTCATTCTATGTATAAATCTTTTATTAATCGTGGATTTATGTAAATAATTCATAAAAATTCGATTACTCGCATATTTATGCTATTAATCAAAATAGCCAGAGATGATATGCAGTATAATGATTCCTGTATACTGCCGGTATACTGCATTATACGTACTGTTTTCGATGAATTAAGCGGACCAGCCGGGAACCGCTTGAGTCAATGGCAAGACATAGAAAATCAAGGTAACTTATACCCTGTATACAGGTATAAGTTCGGTAACTTATCCGATAAAATGATACTCAAAAAATGATGAATTCAGTCATATATGTTGGATCTGTGTCCAATCTCGACAAGCAGGATCACAAGTTTTCCCTTGTCGATCTTGCTGATGAGCCTGTAGTCCCCCACCCTGTATCTCCACAATCCGACCTTATCGCCGGTCAGTGCCTTTCCCGAAGCGAACGGGTTATCGGTACCATCAAGATGCTTGGAGATCCAGTTGAGTATCATCGTTCTCGTGAAATGATCCATCTTCCTCAGCTGCTTGATAGCATCCTCGGTATATTCGACGGAATAACTCACTCTTCATCACCGAACATCCTGAGGACTTCCGCATGAGAGTATGTCTTCGGATTATCGAGGTATCTCTTGTATGCCACTTCGCCGACAGCGATGTCGTACTCATCCTCAATCTTCTCGAAGAGGGCCTGCTTGAAGGCCTCTCCCATGGAAACGCCCATCAAGGCCGCGTATCTTCTGGCGAGGGTTTCCTCTTCTTCGGTAAGTCTTATCGAGAATGCCATTTGATCACTGATTAAGTGTAGTACATTGTACTATTTATATTTCCATGTGAGGATTCGAACCTGAATCTGAAGCGAACCCGCCGGGAACCGCTTTAACATGAACCAGCAGGTAAAAATGACGGTACATTAGACCTTCCGCTAGGACTAATGCACGTGCATTAATCAGAGGCAGTTTGCCGATAGAATATTCAGATTGATCCTTGCCCGATAAACCGGATTTATGATTCATCTAAATAATAAATAAAAATGTTTACTAAAATAAATAGTAAACAAAAATGTTTACTATATCGGAACAATCAAATATGCTCACAAACATCACTCGGTCATGTTCATAGGAAGGGCTGAAGAACTGGGTGTACTCGAAGGCATATGGTCCGGCAGGTCTCCGAAAACCTGCGCAGTATATGGTAGAAGGAGGGTTGGAAAAACCACCCTGGTGGATCAGTTCTGTCAGGGAAAGAAACACATTCGCTTTTCTTTCATCAACAGTACTGAAGAGAAGAATGCAGCATTGATGGATTCTGCCATATCCCGCTTCAAAGGAACGGACTCAGCTGGCCTTACCACTTTCCAACAGGCATTGGATGCCCTGTCCGAAATTATTGCCAAAGAGGATGTCGTACTTTTCCTGGATGAATTAGCATACCTGTTCGAACAGGCCCCCCACACACCTTCGGCCCTCCAGCATTTCATCGATCATCCTCTGAAGAACAGCAACTCTATGATCATTATCTGCAGCTCGGCAGTTTCCATGATAAAAAAGGAACTTGAGAGCAGGGATCGTCCTCTCTACGGGAGATTCATAAATCGCGTCCATGTAAAGCAGTTACACTATTGGCAATGCGAAAAGATGCATCCGG
The DNA here is from genome assembly GCA_015063185.1 of Thermoplasmata archaeon. GTDB lineage: Archaea > Thermoplasmatota > Thermoplasmata > Methanomassiliicoccales > Methanomethylophilaceae > SIG5. The sequence continues at coordinate 21,087 of SUSY01000022.1, read as the reverse complement.
AGATGACCCGCGATGATGCGTTGAGGACGTACATGACGATTGGCGGGTATCCCGCATATCATGAGATCATACAGAACAGTTCGTTCGAAGAAATGATTATCAAACATTTTCTCGGCCCAAACGCCCCCCTTGCGGAGGAGGCACAGAACATGCTTTCGCTGGAACTGAGCCCTCTGCCCACCATCGAAGCCATACTACTCGACATATCCCAGGGAACGACGGATACCAAAAGGATAGCTGACAAAGAAGGGATCTCCAAGACAATCTGCGGAAAGTACCTGAGAGCGATGGAGAACCTCGAGATTATCGATCACCTCACCCCCATGGCCAATTCGGACAAGAAGACCAAGATCTATAGGATCAGAGACCCTCTGATAGGGTTCTGGCACATGATACTGTACCGCAATCTGGATATCGCGTCCTCCCCCAACAGGAAAGCCGCATACGATGCGATGTATGAAGAAATATCCACATATCTGGGGCACAGATTCGAGGATGTGTGCATGGATTACATGAGGAGAAGATACCTCTGCAAGAGAATCGGCAAATGGTGGGGATGGACAGGCGAAGAGACGTCTGACATTGATATCGTAGCCGAGGTTGTTGACGGCAATGAGAAATACGCCGTATTGGCTGAATGCAAGTTCAGGAACCGCAAGATGAGCATTTCTGCACTGAACGAACTCGAGGAACGCTCAAAGTACGTGAAAGGCTATAACAACGTCAGGTTCAAACTGTTCTCCGGAAGCGGTTTCACCGAAGACCTGGCTGAGATTGCAGAATCAAGAAACGATCTGGAGCTGATCTCTCTGGACGATATGTTCCCTGATTGGGAATGAATCTTCAGTATACATTATAATATAGAATAAAGACGATTGAATCGGGTTGCTTCAGGTTATTCCGTATACTGCCGGTATACTGCGGTATACAGGCTGTTTTCGATTAAATGAGCGGACCCGCCGGGAACCGCTTAGGTCATTGTCCAGACATCAAAAATCAAGGTAACTTGTATCCTGTATACAAGTATAAGTTCGGTAACTTATCCTGGATTGGATGATGATTGATCACGGTCTATCCGAAATCAGAATCGTATCCTCAATCAGCATATCACTATGGAATCGATCGTGTTGTCAATCGTTAACGTCCGTCAAAATGCAGGACCATCATATCTCCTTTTCAGAAGATCTATGAATGCTGCGGCGAACAACGGATAGTGTTCTATTCCCTCCTCGTCCTTATGTATGTTCCCGTTCTCGAACTTCATCCTTCTATCGACGTTGAATACCTTGTTGACCTTCCCCACCGATGGGGATTCCCTCTCCTTGCCAGACTTGACTTCGATCGCTATGCATTCATCTAGCAATTCTATCACGAAGTCTATCTCCATCTGGTTCTTTCCGCTGTTCTTACGATAGAATCTCGGCCTTATCCCGCTCTTGGAAAGGCATTCTGCGATCTCATTCTCTGCCACCGCTCCCGCATTGAAACCGATATCGTCGTTATGGATGGCTATCGCCGCAGATGTTCCCATCATCCTGACCAGCATCCCCGTATCCGACAGATACACCTTGAACAAGTCCTCTATGCGTTTGAACGGACGTTCGGGAGAATTGAGGCCGTAGCAGAAGTTCCCGTATCCGGCGCCCTCTATCCAAAGCAGATTCTCGAAGTATTTCTCACCGGAAGCACGCGAACCTGTACCCTTCTCCAAACGGGAGTATTGGAACTTCTTGTTGTTGGAACTCAGATGTTCCGGTATGGATTCAAAACACCTCTGAGTCTTGAGGGCGTTCACCGGATCGTTATAGCGATTGATATCGTTGATCACATCCCCCAGTATGATGTCGATCTTCCTTCCCGATTCGGAATACTGTTTGGTCCTGACGAAGGCTTCGACGGATGCGGGCATGCCCCCTACTATCATATAGTCGCGGAAATGCGAGGCCATGACCTCCAGCTCGGATTCGTCCAGTGGCTCCATCGCACCGATCTTCTTCTTGATACCGCTCAGTATCTCCGTGTTGAATCCGATCGCCCAAAGGTATTCCTCGAAATCCATGGACCTCATCGTCAAGACACTCTCGTAGCCCATCGGTGAAAGCGGTTTCTTGTTCTCCTCCTTTTTTTTCTTGGCGTTCGTATTCCTCACACCCAGAAGGGAACCCGATGCTATGACGTCGTACCTTCCGTCCTTCGCGAACCATTTCAATGACGATCTCGCCTCAGGACACTCCTGAATCTCGTCCAAGAAAATAAGGGTCTTCCCTGGTTTGAATACGGCATCGTTCAGTCTTATGGACAGTTCTTTGATGACCGAATCGACATCCACTGCTCTTTCGAAAGCCTTCTGCATCTCGGGCATTCTTGTGAAATCTATTTCGATGAAATGCTGATAGTTGTCCTCTGCGAATCTCTCGATGATGTATGTCTTACCTACCTGTCTCTGACCTTGTATCGTGAGACAGGTATTCTGCTTGTCCTCTTTCCAACGGAGAAGTTCATCGTATATCTTGCGCTTCACGGATACGGATTGTCCTGTTGTTATTTAATTGTGTGTAATTCAGATTAATCGTAATTGTACGGCCGTAGAATTCAGATTAATCGTAATTGTACGGCCGTAGAATTCAGATAATACTTGAATCGGACTGTGCAGGATCCATTTCACAAGGTAGTTTTCACTCAGGATGTGCCTGTTCCTAAGTATACAATATGAATTAGAGACGTTTGAGCAGGGTTGACTCAGGTTATTCCGTATACTGCCGGTATACTGTGATATACGAGCCATTTTTCAATAATTTAGCGGACCCGCCGGGATTCGAACCCGGGTCAGAGGCTCCGGAGGCCCCGATAATATCCAAGCTATACCACGAGTCCAATTATAGAATACATTAAGGGTTTTGGAAGGGAAAGGGTTTTGCCGTCGATGAACCGGCGATCCTGTGGCCCCGTTTGAGAGGGTGGAGCCGAATGAAGATTGAACCTTCCTTATTCCTTCTTGAACTCGGTGTATCCGCACTTTCCACAGGCGACACGGTCCTTGTGGGTTGCCATGAATACTCCGGGTCCGCACTTGGGGCAAACGGGCTTCTCCCTGGAAACGGAGTCGCCTGCGACCTTGTATGCAGTGTACTTAGCGGGTGCCTTCTTAGGGGCTGCTGCTGCCTTCTTAGCCATACTCACTCCTCCTTAGGTGCGGGGACGTACTCAGGCTTGGAGATTCCGTTCCTCTTGAGGAGGTACTCGGACTCGTACTTGAGTGCTGCGTCCTTGGACTCGTAGACCTTTGCGTATCCGTTGGACTTGCCGGTTCCGAAAACGGACTCGACGTTGTCGAGAACGACTGCATCCTTGGATGCCTTGAGCTTGTCTACGATTGCGTCAACGACTGCTCCCTTGGACGGGGTTGCCTCACCTGCGTGGTTGATGGTGAAGTAGACCTCGGTCCTCTTGAGCAGGGGGTTTTCCTTCTGCTGGGTAATTTCCATCTTCATTCTGATTCCTCCATCTCTTTCCAGAGTTGTTCGGTTCTTTGTTTGATGGCCTGATCGACGACCAGGACCATCATCCCTTTTCCGGGCCATCCATAGATCACGTCCGCACCTTCGGGAGCCTCGAGGATCACAGGCATCAGCGCCAGATCCTCCTCCCCGTCGACACGGATCAATCCGGGACCCCGGACGAAAGCGTTTCTCACGGCATCACACAGGTCACGTGTTATCGTTCCTGCGGGATTGACGACGACCGTCTTCTCCAACCCCTGTTCTTCAACGAGGGCGGCGAAATCGGTCATCTCCCTCCTCTCCGTCCTGCCATCGTAGATGGCCAGATCGGGGATGATGCCCATCCTCCACACCGTCATCGACACGACGTCCCCGACGGTGATCGTCTTGTTAGCGTTACGTTCCCCGAGCTCTGACTCGGAGATGGGAACTCCGAACGGTTCTTTGAAAAGGTGCCTCTTTTCCTCCGGCACCCTCCAACCGCCGGAACTCATGATTTGCGGACCCTCAGTGCGTATCTGCCGTTCCTGGAGATCTGCATCCTCTCGGCAATCTCGGACTTGGTATAGTCTAGAATGACGAGGTAACCCTCCCACTCCTTGGAGGTGGGGGAGTTGCATACGGGACAGGTGTCCTCCTCGGTGATATAGTTGCACTGGGTGCAAGCTCTCTGGACAGGTCCTGCCATCAGTTCTCACTCTCCGCGGGTGCTTTGTTGCGGTCCTCTTCGATCCAGGAGAGCTTTCCGAGTCCGGGCTGGCGCATGGTGAGTGCAATCCTGCTGTCCTGAGGAGTCTTCTCGTTGAGGGTGAGTCCAACGATCCTTGCCCTGACACGGTCCCCCTTGGAGAGTGTCCTCTTGGACTCCTTTCCGCTAAGGACCTGGGTCTCGACATTGGCATCGACGTGATCGTCCATTACCTGACTGATGTGGATCAGTCCGTCAAGAGGTCCGAACCTGACGAATGCACCGAACTTGGTGATCTCCACGACCTCTCCCTCGACAAGCTCGTTGATGACGGGCTTGAAGACGAGCTGCTCGAACCTCACGGTCTGGTAGACGTTACCCTCACCGTGAACGATGTGTCCGTATCCAACAGGTTCGATGTTGCGGATGAGCACAGTGACTGCCTTGTCTGAACCGAACTGTCCCTCGTAATTTGCCCAAGTCGCCTGTTCAATGACCGACTGGAAGTCGTCCTCAAGTGCACCAAGGTTCTTGGGTGCGATCTGGACGTCCTTTTCTGCCTTTGTTAACATGTACATGTTGGACCTTCCTGAATAAGGCAGTTATGGGCATGTCTTATTTAAAGAGAATGGTGCGCATTCTATTACGCGTGTTATAATAAAAGGAAAAGGGGGATTTCTCCCCCTGGAATGGTTTTAGATGTACAAGACCGCTGTGACCAGACAGATGGTCGACAGGAGCTTGACCAGAACGTGGATAGAGGGTCCTGCGGTGTCCTTGAAGGGATCTCCGACAGTGTCTCCGACGACCGCTGCTGCGTGTGCGGGAGACTTCTTTCCACCGTGGTGGCCTTCCTCGATGTACTTCTTTGCGTTGTCCCAGGCTCCTCCTCCGTTGTTGAGGAAGTTTGCCATGAGGATTCCGACGATGGTCGCGACCATGATGAGTCCACCGACTGCGTAGGGTGCACAAGCGAGTTCCTCAGGAAGAACAAGCTTGTAAATCAATCCGAAGACAATAGGAGTCAGGATGGGCAAGAGTGCGGGGACAACCATCTGCTTGAGAGCGGACTGGGTTGCGATGGTGACACAGCTTGCGTAGTCGGGCTCCTTCTCTCCTGCCATGATCTTTCCGTCTGCGAACTGGTTACGGACTTCCTGGACCATCTCACCTGCTGCAGATCCGACTGCACGGATTGCGAGTGATGCGAAGAAGAAGACAAGTCCTGCTCCGATGAGTCCACCGACGAAGATCAGAGGATCACCGAGAATGACTTTGTCCATCTCGTCGATAATGGTGGAGGGATAGGGGACAGCCTCTGCGACGATCTCGAAGTATGCTGCGAAGAGCAGGAATGCTGCGAGTGCTGCGGAGGACATTGCGTATCCCTTGGTGAGTGCCTTGGTGGTGTTTCCGACCGCATCGAGCTTGTCGGTCCTGTCCCTGACCTCAGAAGGCTGGTTGGACATCTCTGCGATTCCACCTGCGTTGTCGGTGATGGGTCCGAATGTGTCCTCTGCAAGGATGAATGCGGAGGATGCGAGCATTGCGATGGTTGCGACTGCGGTTCCGTAGAGACCGAAGATGGAGGATCCACCATCTACTGCGTAATATCCAAGCAGGAAGGATGCGACAAGTGCGATTCCAATGAAAATAACAGGAAGAACGGTGGACTCAAGTCCAACGGAAAGTCCCATGATAACGTTGGTTGCGGGTCCGGACTCGGACTGCTCTGCGATGGTCTTGACAGGCTTGTGGTCACCGGTGTAGTACTGGGTAACGTAGACGATGATAAGACCAAGTGCGATTCCGACAAGTCCTGCGAATGCGAAGTAGAGCCACTTAACATTCTCGATGTCACCGAACATAAGGAATGTGGTGAGGAAGAGGGCTACAATGACCAATGCAATGGTGATGTAGTATCCGAGGTTGAGGGCCTTGATGACGTCAGCATCCTCGCTGGGCAGGCGGACACAGAAGATTCCAATGAGGGAAGCGATGAGTCCGAATGCGATGAGGACCAGAGGGAAGAAGACGAAATTAGCGACGTTTGCTCCGAATGTGAACTCAGCCAGGGGGATGTTGAAGATTGCAAGACCAATGACCATTGCACCGATGATCTCTGCTGCAGTGGACTCGAAGATGTCCGCTCCACGTCCTGCACAATCTCCGACGTTGTCTCCGACGAGGTCTGCGATGACTGCGGGATTCCTGGGGTCATCCTCGGGGATTCCTGCCTCGACCTTTCCGACGAGGTCTGCTCCGACATCGGCTGCCTTGGTGTAGATTCCTCCTCCGAGCTGTGCGAACAGTGCTGCCATGGATGCACCGAATGCGTATCCGACGACAGAGTGGAGGGTGGTGGTCATGGACTCATCACACCAGATATAGTAGACGTAGAAGACGAGGAAGAGACCTGCGAGGGAGAGGAGAGAAACTGCGATACCGGAGATCGCTCCTCCGCGGAAGGAGGTCTTGAATGCTGCGTCAAGGGATCCGCGTGCTGCGGATGCGGTCCTGATGTTGGAGTTGACAGAGACCTTCATTCCGATGAATCCGGAAAGGATGGAGAACGCTGCTCCGATGACGAATGCGATTGCGACTTTGTAGTTGAGGTAGTCCTCGAAATCCTCGAACAGAAGTCCGACGACTGCGATGACCACTGCGACGATGACTGCGATGATACCGATCGTCTTGTACTGCTGGCGGAGGTATGCCATTGCACCCTCCTCGATCTTATCGGAAATCGCCTGCATCTCAGGAGTTCCCTTGTCCAAAGAGAAGATCTGTTTGTAGAAGATGAAAGCGACTGCCAGAGCAAGAACAGATGCGATAGGCACCATAAACAGCAGATTGTCCATAGTGAACTCGATCATGTTTTTTACTCCTTAAAGTAGTGAGCGTCGGTTAGATTCTTCCCATATATAATAGGAATGGTTAAGAAAGAGGTAGGAAATCGGTTTCAAACGAAGGGATCGCAACCCATCATGACCACTCTTCCATCACCAAGAATGGGCATCATGTTGTCATCGAGATATCCCGGACCAAGAGTATCGATCGGATTGACGGTGTCCCTGTCGAATACCATCTCTGCACACATCGAACCAATATCACATGTGAGTGCCAGTATGACATCGCAACCATCGATCACATCTGGATCGTACTTGGAGGACACCTTCGACATGATGCAGGATGCGGATGTGGAGAGCACACCGGTCACATCTATACCGTCGGAGACGAGACGGTCCCTCAATGCGGTCGCGGATGCCTTCCCACCGATACCATTACATAATCTGGCACATGTGTCGCACGTCCAAATTGCGACCCTCTTGCCACGCAACTGTCCAAGAAGTCCCGCGTAATCCACGGAACGCCTCATTATCATCATATGGGGTTGACCGCATACCACACTTATAATTGTATATCGATTCCGAAGCATGTCCAAGATGCAGTCCGTCAATCCGGCGACGTTGAAGGTGTCCGGAGAGGTTGATACCACAGATCCATCGGAGGTCCCAGGGATCATCGAAGGATGCAGGAAAGCCCAGGGAGAATGGATCGATATGCCCAAGAGAATGAGGCTCGCATGTATGGACAGACTTCTGGATATAATCGTCGATAGAGCGGATGAGATTGCTGCCACAATCCATGCGGATACGGGGAAACCCCGTTCCGAATGTCATAGTACGGAGATCCTCACAGCGATAGGTATGACGAAATATGCCAGATCGTTACTTAAGGACTTCAAATTCAAAGAGAGGATCAAACAGGGCCCGATGTCCATGATGTGCACGTTCATGGGAAGGAGATCGTACATCGAGTACCAACCATACGGGGTGGTCGCAGTCATATCGTCCTACAATTTCCCGATAGCCATCCCATTCACCGAGACAGTCATGGCGGTGGCCGCAGGCAACGCGGTGATCATCAAACCGTCATCCGACACACCCCTATGCGGTGACCTCATACAGTCCATCTTCGAAGAAGCGGGATTCCCCAAGGGATTGGTGCGCTCCGTATCCGGTCCCGGATTGGGTTCTGCGATCACATCGTCCGATGTGGACAAGATCGCCTTCACCGGCGGAACCGATACCGGGATAGAGGTGATGAAATCCGCTGCGGATAAGCTTGTACCAGTCATCCTTGAATTAGGTGGAAAGGACGCGATGATCGTCATGGAGGATGCAGACGTACCCAGAGCAGCCAACGGTGCCACATGGGCATCGTTCGTTAACTCCGGACAGGTATGTGTCAGCATCAAGAGGATCTACGTACAGAGAGAGGTGTACGACTCGTTCCTAAGGATGTACATAGAGAGAGTGAGAGGGTTGAAGCAGGGCAACGGATGGGACGATCCGGACATATCCGTCGGACCGATGATCAACGAACGTGAACTCAACAGGATGACCCAGATATGTGATGAAATCACATCCCAAGGGGGAAGGATCGTCCTTGGCGGAAGGGTTAACCCGAATCTTGATGGCTATTTCTTCGAACCCACCGTGGTCACGGACCTACCCGTGGATGCACCCGTAGTATCGAAGGAGATCTTCGGCCCCATAGTATGTGTGTTCCCGTTCGATACCGAAGAGGAAGCGATCCGCCTTGCGAACGACAATCCGTTCGCATTGGCAGGATCCGTTTGGACCTCCGACCTGGAACGTGGCAGAAGGATCGCATCGAGACTGAGATCAGGAACTATCGATGTGAACAACGCAGTCTACACGTATGGACTACCCGCCACCCCTTGGGGCGGCAGAGGTATGAGTGGCATAGGTACCACACACGCCCTCGAAGGATTCAGACAGATGATGCATCCGCACCACATACACATCGACAAGGGAGGATCCAGACGCGACCCGTGGTGGATGCCCTACAACAAGGCGGATTCGGAACTTATAGAGGACCTTGGCGGAGCATTCTTCGCGAGAAGGGGCGGAATCGTTTCATGTGCCACACGTTTCCTGAGGACACGTAAGCGTGAATGAATCCTCACCGAACATCACATGGAAACCCTTAAATCCATTCCACATAATCGACTCCGCATGAGCACTTCGAGGAACCGCAGTTTCGCATTCGTCGCAAACGACGGTAACGTCTGTGTTTCCTCCGTGTGTGCAGTCGCACACAGGCGCATTTCTATGTGACCGGAGAGTAGGGTGACCTATATCCGGCAATTTCAAAGGAGAATGAATCAATGGATGAATTGATAGAAGTACAGGACATCAAAGTCGAAAAGGGAATGACCGTCAACGACCTCATAAAGCAGATGAGCATGGCAGGAGGATTCACCGCACAGAAGCTCGCTGATTCCGTGGACGTCATCGAGAACATGATGAAGGACAAGGACTGTCTCAAGATCCTCTCCTTCCCCGCATGCATCATGGCCACCGGAACCAGGGGAGTCATCGTCGACATGGTGAAGAACGGATGTATCGACCTCATCATCACCACCTGCGGTACCCTCGACCACGACCTCTCCAGGACCTGGGCGGCATACTACAAAGGCGACTTCATGATGGACGACGAGATGCTCAGGGACAAGTGGGAGACCAGCAGGCTCGGAAACGTCCTCGTTCCCGACAAGTGCTACGGTGTCGTCCTCGAGGACAATCTCGCACCCATGTTCGACGAGATCTTCGCAGAGACCAAATCCCTCGCAACTTACGAGATCATCGACCAGGTCGGTGCAAGGCTCCAGAACGAGGACTCCCTGCTGTACCAGTGCCACAAGAACAAGGTTCCAATCGTCGTCCCCGGAATCACCGACGGTTCCTTCGGTTGCCAACTCTGGATGTACTACCAGTTCCACAGGGATCTCAGGATCGACCTCTTCAAGGACGAACAGATGTTGTCAGAACTGACCGATCACGCCACCGCCACCGGAGGAATCCTCATCGGCGGAGGAATCTCCAAACACCACGTCATCTGGTGGAACCAGTTCCGCGGAGGACTCGACTACTGCGTCTACCTCACAACCGCACAGGAGTTCGACGGATCGCTCTCCGGAGCACAGATCCGCGAGGCAGTCTCCTGGGGTAAGGTCAAGGCGGATGCCAAGAAGATGACCGTCGAGGGCGATGCCACCATCTCCCTCCCCATCATCTGGGCAGCGGTCAAGGACAGGCTCTGAAATCAAACACCGTCCCTACGGGGACGGTACACAAACACCTTCTAGCACAAAACCTCTGAATGACATGAATCACTGGTTGCTCTTCCATCTGTTGTACTTGAAATTGCGCACCTGCTCCTTCCATATCCTCGGGGACATGATGGCCATGGCAACCAGGATCTCCAGACGACCGATCCACATCATCAGCACCATGACCACCTTCAGGAACTCCGGTGCCGAACCGTAACCGTACTCGGGACCGAACTGACCGACGGCGGAACCGAAGTTGGATATCAATGCGATGGAACAACTGACACTGTCCGTACCGTTGTAACCGAACACCATGAATAGCAACGAGAACCCAATGATGGTGACTACGAACAGCATGATGACCATCATCGTGTTCCTGATCGTCTCGTTGGGAACCTTGCCACCATCCATCGTTATATCCACCACGGCATTGGGACGTACGATCTGGGAGAAGCTCCTGCCAATGGCCTTGGTAGCGATTATCAGCCTGGAGATCTTGATTCCGCCGGCGGTCGATCCGGACGACGCGCCCACGAATGCCAACAGGTACAGGATCGCCATAGCAGTGTAGTGCCAGGATCCGAAATCCTCGTATGAGAACCCGGTGGTGGACGATGCGGATACGGTCATGAAGAGAGCGTCCAGGTAGGTCTCGAACACATTACCTGCCATGACATCGGGATTCAGAACGAAGAACAGTACGAATGACATGAGAAGGCACCAGAAGAGCGTACCCATGAACTCCTCGTTCTTCCTGTACGCCGATATGTCCCTCTGATATGCCACACGGTAGTGGAGGTAGAAGTTCGTGGCCCCCAGGAACATGAAGATGAGGATCACTATCTTCAGGAGCGGTGTGAATTCCACAGGTGCGGCCATGAATCCACCTGTGGAAATGGTGCTGAATGCCAATGTGATGGCTTCGAACGGACTGTACGACATGATGAGCAGGATGACAGCCATCAGGAACGTGAGGATCATGTATACGGCGATGAACTGGAGGGCCGCATCCCTCAACCTCATGGACCTGTTGTACGCACCGGACGATCCGGACGTCTCGTTGCCCAACGCGGTACGGGTACCTCCCCCGACCATCGGCATGAGCAACATGAAGATCAGAATGATCACGATTCCACCGATCCATGCACAGGTGGACCTCCAGAACAGGATGCAATCTGGCAGTTGTGTGAAATCAGATACCACATCCACTCCTGTGGTGGTGAATCCACTTGCGGATTCGAAAAGTGCGTCGACGAACGTCATGCCGCACATCAGGAACGGAGTCATACCGAACAGGAAACACGATAACCAGAGGGCGGCCATCATCGCCAATGCATCAGGAGGACGGACCACGGTGGACATCCTATAGCTCATCAGGATGGGCATACCGAGGAGGAGACCGATGATGATGGGTAGGCCCATGATCGACGGATCCTCCCCATCGATCAGGGCCACCAGAAGACTTGGGACCATGGAGACGGATAGGGCGACCAACATACCACCACAAAGGAATATGATGGAATTCTCCCTCCTACCGTAGAATCTGGTAAGGGCACCCGAGTCGCTCAGACCGCTGCGCATGATGTCATGTCAATTGCATCAAGGATTATAAGGGGTACGTAGACGGACGGCCAACCGAATTCGACAATCGACGAAATTAGCGTTCGTCCATTCTTCGAAAAACGTACCAATCCACCAGGAAATATACGAAATTCGTAGAAATATAACCATAATCAGAATAAGTTCAGGCATATACTCCTGAATTCGTAGTCTAATGTACGAATTATAGCCATTTCTTCGAATTTCGTTAATAAGCTTTATAATATGTAAGTAGCATTACGGACTTTATGAAAGGTTTCCTTAACCCAGAATCGATTGCGGTCATCGGTGCTACCAACAACGCATCGAAGATCGGTGGAATGATCATCACCAACCTCATCAACGCAGGATTCGACCTGAAGAACCTGTACCCTATCAACCCCAAGGATGACATGATCCAGGGAATCCCCGCATACAAGAGTGTCCTCGACATCGGAAAACCTGTCGACCTCGCGGTCATCGTCATCAAGAACGCACTTGTCATTCCTGAGCTCGACAACCTCAACAAGGCAGGAATCAAGAACGCGATCATCCTCACAGCGGGATTCAAGGAGGACAGCCCAGAAGGAGCAGAGCTCGAGAAGCAGCTCGTCGCGAAGGCGAAGGAGTACGGAATCAGGATCCTCGGACCCAATTGCTTCGGTAACATGGACCCCAAGAACGGTGTCAACGTCACCTTCGCAAAGCAGATGCCCAAGGCAGGTAACCTGTCCATCTTCTCCCAGTCCGGAGCTGTCGGATCCTCCATGCTCGACTGGGCATACGCCAACAACATCGGACTCGGAAAGTTCATCACGTTCGGTAACAAGTGCGACGTCGCAGAGGCGGACCTCATGCACGCACTCTCCGAGGATGCGGACACCAAGGTCATCGGAATGTACTGCGAGGGAATATCCAACGGAGAGCAGTTCGTAGAGGCAATCGAGACCATGCCCGTCAAGAAACCGATCGTCATCTTCAAATCCGGATCCACCGAGGCAGGAGGAGCGGCAGCATCCTCGCACACCGGATCCCTTGCAGGTTCCGATGCGGTCAACAGTGTCATCTTCAAGAAGCTCAACATCTACAGAGCGGAGAACCTCGAGGACATGTTCGACGCATTCGCTATGTTCCACGCATTCAGCAGCATGGAGAAGGACAAGATCGGAATCATCACCAACGCCGGTGGACTCGGAGTCATGTCCGCAGATGCGGCATTCAACGCAAAGAACATCGGAGCGGCAAAGCTCGCGGATGCGACCATCCAGAGGATCAGGGACGAGGTCCCCACCGTCGCAGGAGTCACCAACCCCATCGACGTCAGGGGAGACGCCAAGGCTGAATACTTCGAGCAGACCATCAGGATCGTCCAGGAGGACCCGTCCGTCGGAGGACTCGTCGTCATGGGATCCCCCCTCGATACCGCAGACCTCGAATCCGTCGCAGAGAACCTCGTCAGGATCAAGGACGACATCAAGGTCCCCATCGCAGTCTGCTGGGCCGGCGGAACCAAGTGTGCCAAGGCGGCAGAGATCACCAGGGCAGGCGGACTTCCCACCTATCCCACCCCTGACAGGGCAGTCCACGCTCTCGACATCCTGAGAGGATACACCGTCCGCAGTGCGATCCCCAAGACCCCCATGATCGAGCCTGCAGTCTCCGGAAGGGCAAAGGCCAAGGAGATCCTCGACAACGCAGTCGCAGAGGGAAGGAAAGCACTCACCGAGGCAGAAGGTAAGGAGATCTTCGCGGCATACGAGCTTCCCACTCCCGGAGAGGCCACCGTCACCTCCGAGGACGATGCAGCAGCCGCATGCAACAGGATCGGCTACCCCGTCGTCATGAAGATCATCTCCCCCGACATCCAGCACAAGACCGATGTCGGTGGAGTCGTCGTCGGTGTAAAGGACGAGGCGGCAGCAAGGGCATCCTACAACAAGATCATGGAGTCCTGCGCGAAGAACAAGCCCGACGCGAAGCTCCTGGGTGTCTCCATCCAGCAGATGGTCTCCGGTAAGGAGGTCATCCTGTCCATGATCCGTGACCCCCAGTACGGTCCCGTCATCTCCTTCGGTCTCGGAGGAATCTTCGTCGAGATCCTCAGGGAGATCTCCCAGGCACACGTGCCCATGACCGAGGAACAGCTCGATGAGATGATCCAGTCCACCAAGGCATACAAGCTCATGTCCGGTGCACGCGGAATGGCCAAATCCGACATCACCGCGATGAAGGACACCATCAGGAAGATCGTCAAGATTTCCGTAGAGTGCCCCGAGATCAAGGAGCTCGAGATCAACCCCGTCATCGTCGGTGACGAGGGCAAGGGCTGCTGGGCGGTCGACGCATTGGTCACTCTCGTCTGAGAGCCATAAACCACACATGGCCATCCGGGTCCCGATCGGGGCCCGGGTGACCCATCTTGTTTTTCATCACCGCATACTGGCACATCTTGTAATGAGTGTCACTACGGTTCAGTTATGCGATATCGTAATGAACGTCGACAATGGAACAGGATGGATCAATCCGCATCTTCATCCAGTGCTTCGATCAGGAAACTCACTGGACGGAATCCATCGTTACATGAGATCATTGCAGACCTAGGGTTCTTCATCCAACCGTCGTAGAAATTCTCCCCTCCATGGGATAATGCAAGAACGAACTGGGACATGGATTCCCAGGCACTGTCGCACATGCCTTCGGGCTTGTTCCATCCATTTGCAATGAAGACCTTCCCCTCCTTCATATCACAAGCGTGCTCCATAGGATTCTCATAGGCCTCCATGAGATCCTTATGCTCCACTACCCTCATCACTGTGATTCTACACTTCTTCATGGTAACTATTAAGAATCGTCTGTCAGAGATTAATGGTTGCGTTCGAAAATACAATGTATGGTGGTCCTATCAGACCCAGTAATTCAAGCCATAGGGAAATATATATCAAACACTATGCAAGACCCAGATATCATGACTGAGATTAGAGCAGCACTCGTAGGCGCATGCGGTAAAATGGGTACCGGCCTCGTCCGCAGAATCATGTCCACCGAGGACATGACCGTTGCAGCGGCATTCGACCTCATGAGAGTCGGAGAGGACATCGGAGAGATCGCAGGAATCGGAAAGATAGGTGTTCCCGTATCCGACCCCAAGGACCTGTCGACCGTCCTTAAGGAGGCCAAGGTGGATGTCATCCTCGATTTCACCATCGCGAAGGCAACCGCCATCAACGCACCCATCGCAGCGGCTGCGGGAGTAAACCTCATCATCGGAACCACCGGACTCACTCCCGAGATCATGGCGGACATCAAGAAGGCCGTCGAGGACAACAACGTTGCAGCGGTCCAGTCCACCAACTACTCCATCGGTGTCGGAATCTTCATCAAACTCTGTGCCGAGGCTGCAAGGAACCTCGGTCTCGACTACGATGTGGAGATCATCGAAGCACACCACAATCAGAAGAAGGATGCGCCCAGCGGAACGGCATTCTCCACTGCGGAGGCCATCAGCGAAGCGCTTGGAGGAAAGGAGTTCGTCCACGGACGTGAGGGACTCTGTCCCCGTGGAAAGGAGATCGGAATCCATGCCGTTCGCGGAGGTGACATAGTTGGCGATCATACTGCCATGTTCATCGGAAACTGCGAGAGGATCGAGATCAAACACCAGGCACACAGCCGTGACGTGTTCATCGCAGGAGCCGTCCTTGCAGCCAAGTGGGTCTGTTCCCAGGAGAAGGGAAAGATCTACTCCATGAAGGATGTATTGGCCTGAAAACTGACAAAGGGCCCATAAACCCTTTCCTTCATTTTCCAAATACATGTCATCCAACAGGAAGGTCGACATCCTACTGGGAGACCCGAAGAAGGCCATCATAGCCATGGCAATACCGATCATGGTGGCACTGTTCGTTGCGGAGATCAACACGGTGGTCGACCGTGCATGGTGTTCCGGAATGGGATCCGATACATTGGCGGCCGTGGCTGTCGTCAGACCCATCTACAACGTACTGGTCGGATTGGGCACAGGTCTTGGAGTCGGAGCATCCGCAGTAATATCCAGGAACATAGGCGCAGGAAAGGACGGTAATGCCAAATCAGGTTGTGTCCAAACCATCATCCTCGCTGCAGCAATCGGATTGGTCCTCACTCCCATCCTGTTGATACTCCAACCATACATCCTCTCCGCACTGGGTGCGAATGATGTGATAGATGAATCGGCCGCGTACATGAACGTGTACTCCACATTCGTTACACTGATCATACTGAACGGTGCCATAGGCGGTATCCTCAACGGACAAGGTGCGTCCACGTTATCGACTGCGATGATGGTCACTTTGGCAGCATCCAACATCATACTCGATCCAATGTTCATCTATGTATTGGACATGGGCGTCATGGGTGCATCGTTGGCCACCATCGTCGCCACCACGATCTCCCTTCTATTGGGACTGTACTTCATCCATGGAAGGAGGACATACCTGCAGATCTCCAAGTCGGATATGAGGTGGGATCGCATACAATCACGTGCCATCATGACGGCAGGGTTCCCCCAGATGTTGGAGTTCATCGTCCTGTACGGAATGGACGCGGTGTTGAACTTCCTCGTGATCGTATGTGCAGGTACCGATGGATTGACCATCTTCTCCACGGTAGACGGATTGATTATCCTGATGACCGTTCCTGCCATGGCGGTAGGGTCCGCATTGGTCCCCGTGGCATCGTCCGCGTACGGTCAGAAGAACATCGTTCGTCTGAACAAGTCCTTCAGATACGCACTGATAATGGGTATTGGACTCGTCACCGCATTGATCCTGGTGTTGGAGCTGTTCCCCGAACAGTTGCTGTATCTTTTCACATACTCCGATAACATGGAGGCATATCGTCCCGAGATGGTACATCTCCTGTCATTCATGTGCCTGTACATGCCATTGTTCTCATTCAACCCCATCTGTTCGGGATATCTTCAGGCAGTGAAACATCCAAACTATTCCGTTGTGATGGCGGTCGTCAGGAACCTGATATTGATAACGTTCTTCTGGATCGCGACATCATACACACTGGACGCAATCGGAATAGCACTCATCGCAGGACATTTCGTAGGCATGACCCTGATGTGCACCCTCACATACTTCACATCCAGAGGTACGGAGAGGGAAATGAACCTCGCATGAGGTTCATGCATCCCGTCTGAACTTAGAGGACAGCATCATCGATGCGATAAGACAGACCAAGAGGACCATCGGATACAGGATATTCGGGATGATGTCGAACGAGGAGTAATGATATCCTTCTGCGGATATCGCCGACATCGCAACGAGGATCTGTGCGCCGTACGGAATAAGTCCCTGGAACACGCATGATACCGTGTCCAGGATCGATGCGGTCTTTCTGGGGGATATACCGTATGATTCCGAGATGTCCTTGGCAAGGGGATTGGCCATGACGATTGCCACAGTGTTGTTGGCCGTGGATATGTCCATGACTCCGACGAGGAGTGCGATACCGCACATTCCACCGCGGACTCCATTGAACCTCCTCTTGATCCACTGAAGCACGGCTTCGAATCCGCCATACTCGATTACGAGGGCGACGATACAGGCGACCAATATCGCGACCATCGATGTCTCGAACATGTTCGACATCCCTGTCGCGATGTTTCCAAGCAGTTCCACGAAGGTACACTCTCCGGTGAAGAGCATGATGAGGATACCGCTGACCATACCCAACATCAGTGCCAAGAACACGTTGACCCCCATAACGCTGGAAACGAACACCAACAGATATGGGACGATCAGAAGAAGGTCGAACCCGTGATCGATGGTTCCGCCGGCATAATTGGGTACGGAGACCATTGTAAGGATGGCCATGGTGATGAGTGCTGCCGGGATCGCGAACCAGATGTTCTCCAGGAACTTGTCCTTCATCCTGCAACCCTGACCCTGACAGGATGCGATGGTGGTATCGGAGATGAATGAAAGGTTATCTCCGAACATGGCACCACCGATGACCGCACCTACAGCAAGAGGGATTCCGAATCCTGTCGCATCAGCGACGAAGATGGAGATCGGTGTGATCAGGGAAATTGTTCCGACGGACGTGCCCATCGCAAGTGATACCAGTGCAGAAACCAGGAACAATACCACGATTGCGAATTCGGGAGGGAAAACGGATAGGAAGAAGTATGCGACGCTCTCGGCACTTGAACGTCCGACGATCCCTACGAATGCACCCGCACACAGGAAGATCAATATCATCATGATTATGTTCGGATTTCCGACACCTTTCGCCATGATGCCAACCTTCTGGTTGAAATCGAGATTCCTGTTCTGGAGACATGCCACAAGCAATGCGATCAAGAAGACACCGATCACAGGCACCTGGTAGAATCCCATCTCGTAACCCATCACATATTCTATGATGATACCGAGTCCCAGATACAGGAACACGAAGACTAGGATCGGAAGCATTGCTTTTGCGTTGGGTTCTGTACTCATTGTATGACCTTGGGTAGGATCAGACACTGTATCGACCAAAAACATCCTATCCACGATCCATGGAGCGGACATGCATACCTAGGTCAAGACCCTGTCATCCACTTTATGATTCTGGCATACCGCGCCGATATTAAACCCGTTGGGTGAAGTGCGGAATAGAAATGCGCAAAGACCGTCGATCCACAAGAGATTATACCGGATATGTGGAAAAGGACCTGGAGCGGGATGGGCCCGCTCCGGTCCGAACTAAGCGACCCAAAGGTCGCGTTTGTGCTCAGAGCTTGGTGAGGGCGATGAGCCTTTCCCACTTGCGGTCGATCTCGGCCTGGACCTTGGCGACAAGCTCCTCGTTGCCCTCTGCGAGCATGTGCTTGTACCTGCCCTGTGCCTTGAACCACTCGGTGATGGGTTTCTTCTCGGACTTGCCCTCTGCGATCCTCTTGGACTCGGAGGTAAGGGTGTACTTACCGTTCTCGTACTCATAGAGAGGCCAGACACAGGTCTCGACCGCCAACTTGGCGAGGATCATTCCATCCTCGGAGTTGAACCTCCATCCTCTGGGACAGGGGGAGATCGCGTTGATGAACGCGGGACCTCCACACTCGAATCCCTTCTCGGCCTTTGCGATCAGGTCGCGCCAGTAGTAGGGTGAGACCTGTGCGGTGTAGGGGATGTCGTGTGCTGCCATGATCATGGTCAGGTCCTTGGGGTGCTCGGTCTTTCCGGGAACCTCCTTTCCTGCGGGAGAGGTGGTGGTGGATGCTCCGAATCCGGTAGCTCCGGACCTCTGGATACCGGTGTTCATGTATGCCTCGTTGTTGAAACAGACGTACATGAGCTGATGTCCCCTCTCGACCATTCCGGACAGTGCCTGGAATCCGATGTCGTAGGTGGCTCCGTCCCCTCCGAAGGTGACGAATCTCATCTCCTCGTTGATCTTTCCCTTCCTTCTCAGTGCCTGGTATGCTGCCTCGGTACCTGCACCGGTGGCCGCTCCGTTACCGAATGCGGTGTGCACCCATGGGATGTTCCATGAGGTGTAGGGGAAGATAGTGGTGGAGACCTCGAAGCATCCGGTCGCGCTGGATGCGATGATGGGCTTGTCGGTGGCCATAAGGACCTGTCTTGCGATGATTGCCTCGGGGCATCCTGCACAGAGCCTGTGTCCGGACGTGAGTTTCACGTCACCCTTGATGAGGTCTTTGATGGGTTTGCTGCTCATTCCTTCACCCCCAGATAGTTGACGACTTTTGCTTTTCCTGCGATGACGTCCTCGAAGACTCCTTCGAATCCGGAGACCATGGTATCCTTTCCTCCGAGACCGAAAATGTAGTTGTATGCTGCAGGGATCTTCTTGCACTGCATGATTGCTGCGGTGACCTCGGGATACATTGGTCCGTATGCTCCGACGGATAGGTGCTTGTCCATGACGATGACCGCCTTCTTTCCGTCGAGGATCTTTGCGAGTGCTGCCGCGGGCCAGGGCCTGAAGATCCTGGGCATGCAGACACCGACCTTCTTTCCCTTTGCACGGAGCTCGTCGACCGCCGCCTTCATGGTTCCATAGGAGGATCCGAGAACGACTGCAACGTAGTCTGCATCATCGCACTTGTACTGCTCGACGAGGTTGTACTCCCTTCCGGAGATCGCCTTGAAGTCCTCGAAGACCTTCTCGATGACCGCGACGGCCTTGTCCATCGCCTCCACGAGCTGATACTTGTGCTCATAATAGAAGTCGGGACCGTCCATCAATCCGTGAGAGATGGGGTTCTTGTAGTCGAGGAGGGGCTTGAAGGGTTTGTACTCTCCAACGAACTTCTTGACGACCGCATCGTCCAAGGGAGTCATCCTCTCGATCGCGTGGGTGAGGATGAAACCGTCGAGGTTGGTCATGATGGGCAACTGTACATCGGGGTGCTCCGCGATCCTAGGCGCCATGATGGCACAGTCATAGGCCTCCTGAACGTTCTCTGCGAAGATCTGAAGCCATCCGGTGTCCCTTGCGGACATGACATCTCCGTGATCGTTGTTGATGTTGATGGGACCGCTGATGGCCCTGTTAGCGACGGCCATGACGAGGGGGACCCTCATAGCGGATGTGATGGGGAGCATCTCCCACATGTACGCCAATCCCTGGGAGGAGGTGGCGGTGAACGTCCTTGCTCCTGCGGATCCGGAACCGGTACAGACGGTCAGTGCGGAGTGCTCGGACTCGACACAGACGAACTCGGTCTGGACGTCTCCGTCTGCGACGTAATCGGAGAACCTCTCGACGATGATGGTCTGAGGTGTGATGGGGTATGCTGCGCAGACATCGGGATCGATCTGCTTCCATGCGAGTGCGACTGCGCTGTCACCATTGATTGCCAAATCTGCCATACTCATTCCTCCGACATAGTGATTGCATCCTTAGGACACATCTTGGCACAGATTCCGCATCCCTTGCAGTGAGTGAGCTTGAATCCGACCATCTTGTTGTTCTCGATGATGATACAGTCATCCGGGCAGTAGATCCAACAGGTCATACAATCGATGCAGGTCTCCCTGTCGACGACGGGTGTGAGGGACCTCCAGTCTCCGGTCTCAAACTGTGCTGCGGTTCCACCGTTAACACGGGATCCGATGATCATGTCTCTGTGATCCATCATGCCACCTCTCTGTTAGCCCTGTTCAATGCTGCCAGGTTCTTCT
>SUSY01000021.1 GCA_015063185.1 Thermoplasmata archaeon | reverse complement strand
ATACGTAGAGGTCAATAGTTCGGACTATGAGACAACATATGAGGAAATCATGAGTGGTATGAACGACTACTTAGGTCATGTGTTCGAGGATGTGTGTTCCGAATTCGTTGGGAGGAGCTGTCGTAATGTGGGTACGTGGTGGGGGACTGACCCATCGACCCGTACGAAGGAAGAGATCGACATCGCAGCGTTCGGAAAAGGAACAATCGTGCTATGTGAGTGCAAATACGAATCGGAACCGATGGATGAAAAGGCAATCGAGACACTGATCAGACGTTCGAAACTCGTGAAGAGCAATCTACCGAGGGAATTGAAGGCATTCTCCAAATCCGGCTATACGGACGGTGCAATCAGACTCGCGGGTTCGGCCGATGTGACCCTATTCACCCTGAGTGATGTGTCTACTCAGAACATTTGAACAGATCGCACCACTGTAAACTCTTAAAAACGACGCGGATGCGTTAATGGGTTTAAAAGAATGAGGGATCATACCCCCATTCAGAACTGGCCGTCGTAAGCTCCTGCCTTGACGTCCTTCTGGAAGACCTTTGCGTCCTTTCCGTCGATGGTGACTCCGACGGAGACACAGTTTCCTGCGACCTCGAGGACACGTGCCTTGAGGTCTGCACCGAGAAGGTCATCCTGCTTCATGTCTGCGATCTTCTTCGCCTGGTCCAAGGACAGGTTTCCGACCTTGGTGGTCCTGGCGTTTCCGGATCCGGATGCGAGACCGAGCTCTCCCTTGATCAGTGCGGACATGGGAGGGGTTCCGACCTTGATCTCGAAGGACTTGTCGTCATTGATGAGGACCTTCACGGGCACCTTCATGCCTGCGAATGCCTTTGTCTTCTCGTTGATCTGAGCAACGACCTGTGCTGCGTTCACTCCCTTGGGTCCCAGAGCGGGGCCGAGAGGTGGACCTGCGGTGGCCTTTCCACCGTCAACCAATACTTCAACAGTATCAACCATGTTCTACTCTCCTTATTTTCCGATGACTTTGATGCTTTCGCCTTTGACGGTGACCGGGATGGGGACCATTGCCTCGATGAGCTCGACGGTGATCTCCTCCTTGGCCTCGTCGATCTTCTGTACCCTGGCCTTCTCGCCCTTGAAGGGTCCGTTGACCAGTTCGACAAGATCTCCCTCGGTGACTCCCTTAACGGGGGACACGGGTGTCAGATAGTGCTGGATCTCGTCGATGCCGATCTCGCCGTCAACGAACGTCCTCGCCTTCCTGATGTCCCTGGGCTTCTCACGCATACGGTCCGTGTTCATTCCCTCGACGAAGATGTATCCCTTAAGGGTGGTGGGACAGAGAACGGCATAGATGTCGTTCCTGTTCACATCGTCCTCGGACTCCAGTGCCACCTCATCCTTGACCTTGAGGTAGATACTCTCGGCGACACTGTTCTCCTGGTTGATCTGCGTCTTGAGTGCAAGAATGGACTGTCTTGCGGTTGCCCTGAATGTGATGGGGTTACCTCCGTCCACTGTCAGAGTGACGTCGACGAAGTCGTCGTACCTGACTCCTCTGGGGCACTGGATCTCGAGATTGAGTCCGGAAACGGGAAGGGAGAGCTTGTAATCCATCTTGGAGTAATAGTTGCTCCAAAGCTCATCCATTCCAGCGTTGAGGAAGACGTTCCACTCGGGCGCGTTGTCTGAGTTGGTCGAAACATCGAAGTGGATGTTGACCTCTTTCTGGTCGGAACTGATGGTCAGGGGCCACCTGACGGAGGATCCGGCGCGAACTCTCATTTCTTCGTTGTCTGCTGTGAAACTAGTCAAAACCTCACCTCAGAAGTATCCGGGAAGATAGCTCATGAGCCAATAGATACCGAATCCGACAACTCCGAGGACTGCCAGACCTGCGGCTACGATCAACAGAGATTTCTTGTACTCGTCGGCGGTGGGCGTGCGACACATCTTGATGATTCTGCCGTACTTTCCAGTACCGAGCTTGCTGAACTTCGACTCCAGGTTCTCCTGGGCCGCGGTTGCCTTCTGTTCTATGCTCATCTTCCATCCATCCTTTTGGTCATGCACAGAAGTGCTTTGACCGTTCTCGTTACCACTAATGCAATAACGACTTAGATAGCCCATCATTAAGGGAGTATAATATAAGCGTTTCGGAAGCCATTATTACGCGTATAAGAAGGCAACCAATGGGAGATTCATACATATCGCCTACAGAACCACAATGGCTGCCAGATGCACATTCGGGCCCACCATACATTCCAAACAATCCCGATACTGTGGCCGTCCGTTGTTTGACTTTTACATGCGACTGACCAGAATCCATGGCAAATGCGTGCAATTAAATACAATGTCTAGTTTAGACTTCACATCCCCAGGTGATAAAATGAGCGAACTCCTTTGCAACATCGAAATCATCAAAGAAGACGAAGACGGAGAAAAGTTCGACGACGGAACCGATGACGGAGCTAAGCTGTACGTCGCAAGGATCCAGAGCGAACTTCTCGGCCCCAGAGAGATCAGGTCCGGAGACATCATGGACCTCATCGATCAGATCACCATTGAACTGCAGGAACAGTTTGAGGAGTGATAACATGGCATCCATCGAACAAAGAATCAAGATGACGGCAAACGAACTCGAAGGCCGTCTCGCTAACGACAATGGAGTCCCAAGGAACATCAGGAAGGGAGCGGCGGATGCCGTCAACCACCTCATGGACACCAGTAAGGCGACTGACCTCCGCATCTCCAATGCGATCAATGTCCTCGCCGACCTCTCCAACGACCCCAACATTCCCATGGAGTCCTGGAGTGCGATCATGCAGATCCTTGCGGACCTCGAGTCCATTCTCAAAGACGTCACCAACTGAACGTCCTCTTAATACCGCTCCGCTCACAGGGCGGAGCGTATTTGTCATAACCTTCTGGATTTTCCGGTCATCTTCTTGACAGTGAGTTTCAAAACCCGTGTCATCGCTACCATATCGTCTGGCAAGGGAAGGTCTCCGCGACCATAATGTTCCAACAACAACCTCAAGGGAAGTTTCCTCTCGAAAACCGGTACATCCTCCACGAATCCTTCACCTATGACGGAACGGTAGAGCATAGTACACATCCCCTTCACCTCGTCGATGTACAGCTGATGGGAACAATCCATCTCGAAAGAAACGTACGGATCCTTTTCCAGTAGATCGTACTTGGTCCCCTCGTTGGCACCATGGAAATACAGTTCGATCGTATCACCGTCCACAGACATGCCGAAGTTCAAAGGTATGATGTATGGTGCACCATCGGTGTTGATGGCCAACCTACATACGTCGCTGGAACGCATGATGTCCACCAGCTCATCGAAATCCGTGATCTCCCTATCGGAACGTCTCATAGGATGAGAATACATATGGACAACTTTAAAATCGATGCATCTGTAATGCACACATGGCGGAATCCTGCACAGAGAAGAAGAGCAACCACGTGCTATACAGTGTAGAGGGACTGATCCTTCTCATCATCACCTTCGCCAAGTTCGGAATAGATGTCCTACCCCTCACCTGGCTCTTCGATGTAGGGCGCTTCGCGATGCCATTCTTCTTCATCATCTCAGGATACTACCTCTACTCGAAGGACGGACATTCGGAGAACGATCTGCCCCGTAAGATCATACATATCGTCTGGCTCATTGTGATTATCAAAATCTTCTACTTGGTATTGGACATAATATACTACTCGTTCGGGATAATCGACCTCAGATATCTCCTGACATCCTTCATCTATTGCGAGAGCAACACACTCCACATGTGGTTCGTATACGTATTGCTGGCACTGTACATATGGTGGTGGTTCATGCGTAGATACGGATTGAATGAGAAGAAAATCTCGATCACCATCTCAAGTATATTGCTGACAGTGTATCTTCTAACCGGCGTGGTGCTCAGGATACTCTGTATCGATGAGGTATTCGGCCTTCCGACGATGTACATCAACAGTTGCCTCTACAACACGATAGGCGTACCGTTCTTCACCATAGGTTACTACCTGCATATGTACAAGGAAGACTTCGACAAAAAAGTAGGAACAAGGTCGCTGGCACTGATGACAGTGATAGGGTTCGTATCGCCATGCATAGCCACCCTGTACATCCCTGGATCGATAATCTACTTCGGATCGATACTTGCCGCGGTAGGACTGTTCATGTTGACATTCAGGGTGCCGGAGAACAGACTCAGATGCAGGTTCACGGAATTCGCTGGAAAGGTTCTGAAACCATACCTCTACATGGCATTCCCGGCAGTGGTATTCTTCCTTCACAATGTGATATTCAGAAACATCGGGGACTACAGCTTCGGATTGGCGATAGCAGGCGGTATACTGGCCGTAGTCCTCAACATCACCATCGCATTGATGTTTCACTATGGTGGGAAGAAGGTCCGTTCGAAGATCAATTCTGAAAGGAAAAGTACATGTTAATGGCCCGGGTGGGAGGATATACATGAGCACGAAGCCACTCACCAGATGAGTGATAATGCACCCGGGCCCCATATAACTTCACAGATACCTTTCTATCGCCCCCTCCAACCTTCTCATATCCGTGGGTTCGAAACGATCCACCACATATCCTTCACGATCCACGAGGAACTTCGTGAAATTCCATTTCACGTCACTGCTATCCCTGTAATCTTGATCGTTCCTCTTCACTGCGATCGAAAGTGCCAGTGCCTTAGGGGACTTGCCGAACCCTTCGAAGGTGGTGTTATCGGATAACCATCTGAACAGCGGGATGGCATTCTTTCCGACGACATCCACCTTGGAGAACTGAGGGAACGTGATTCCAAAACGTCCTGTACAGAAGTCGTGGATCTCATCGTCAGTACCAGGAGCCTGATGGTTGAACTGATCACATGGAAAATCCAGAATCTCCAACCCTTTGGGACCGTACTTCTCATACAATCCTTCCAATTCCTTGTACTGTGATGTGAATCCGCATTCGGTAGCTGTATTGACGATCAACAGCACCTTACCCTTGTAATCGGAGAGTGGTACATCACTACCGTCGCGCGCCTTCACACTGAACTCATATACAGACATTAGGTCACCTTTCCTAGTTCCCGAACAGAACTAATCGATGTCATTATAAGTGAACTGACAAAGATTATGAAAAAGTTGTAATACCTTAAATTTGTAGGAATTTGAAATATAAGAAAAAATGGTTTTTTGCTCCAAAAACGGATCACATCAATGCCTTAACGACCTCATCGGAATCCATGATGACCTTGTCAGCCATCTCGACCCTGTATGCGGAAAGTGCTTCGGAAATCTTGGGATCGACGACGGAAAGCATCTCGGCTGCGAGGATGGCCGCATTGTCCCCCCTGTCCAAGCCGACCGCGGCGACAGGGATCCCCGGAGGCATCTGGACCACGGACAGGATCGCATCCATCGTCATCTTACCTGATACGGGGACTCCGATGACAGGCTTAACGGTGAAGGACGCAACAACACCCGGAAGTGCTGCGGACATGCCGGCGATCGCGATGAACACGTCGGCACCAGAACCCTTCACGAGTTCCTCGACCCTACTAGGAGTCCTGTGAGCGGATGCCACAGCGACATCGTACGTGATCCCGAATTTCTTGAGAAGTGCGGTTGCCTTCTCCGCGACCGGAAGGTCGCTCTTGCTACCCATTACTATGAGAACCTGTGCCATTGTACCATCATGGACCTACACGTTTATGGATGCATCGAGCGTTCCCAGCCCCATGCGGTCTCGACGGAGTCCTTCAGAGTGTGTTTCGGATCCCAACCAAGAATCTTCTTGGCCTTCTGGTTGTCAGCGATCAACACGGCAGGATCACCTGGGCGTCTGGCACATTCCTTCACATCGATCTTGGAACCTACAACGTTCTCACATTCGGAGAACACCTCGCGTACAGTTGAACCATCATTGGTACCGAGATTGAAGTAATCAGTCTCCCCCCCTGCATCCAAATATCTAAGTGCCAGCACATGCGCTTCGATTAGATCGCGGACATCTATGTAGTCCCTGACACATGTGCCGTCGCGCGTATCATAGTCGGTACCGAACATGGAGAAAACGCCGCCAGGTACAAGGACTGATTTCAGCACATTAGGTACAAGATGAGTCTCTGGCACATGCCACTCTCCAATCCTTCCATCGGCATCGGCCCCCACGACGTTGAAGTACCGGAGTCTTACGCTCCTTAGCCCATATGCACGACTGTAGTCGTCCATAATCCTCTCGACCATCAGCTTGCTGCTTCCGTAAGGGTTGATCGGAACCTGAGGGTGCTTCTCGTCGATCGGGACATATTCGGGTTCCCCATATGTCGCTGCCGTGGAGGAGAACACGATCCTGTCCACACCTGCGGACCTCATGGCGGATAGGAGGTTCAGCGTACCGTAAACGTTGTTGATATAGTACTTCTCCGGATCCTTCATGGATTCCGCTACCTGCGAGTATGCGGCGAAATGGATGACAGCATCCACATCGTACCTCTCGAAGACCGAAGAGATATCGGAAAGGACCTTGAGGTCCCCTTGTACGAACTCCACCCTCGTGCCTTTGGCCACGGACCGAAGCGCCTCCACAGTCTCGATGTGCCCCAGTTCGAGACTGTCGAATATGATGATGTCCTTACCCTCTTCGATCAATCTCAGAGCACAATGGCTGCCGATGTATCCTGCTCCGCCGGTTACAAGAATCATATGTCAAGGTATGCCCAATGAGATAATGTCTTTATCGATACTCACGTCCACAATGGTTCATAAACAAACATTCTGGCTATAAGTCCCATTTATATATTATGAAACATCGTTAAATCCTTCATAAAA
Source organism: Thermoplasmata archaeon (assembly GCA_015063185.1). Classification (GTDB taxonomy): domain Archaea; phylum Thermoplasmatota; class Thermoplasmata; order Methanomassiliicoccales; family Methanomethylophilaceae; genus SIG5. The sequence continues at coordinate 18,657 of SUSY01000021.1, read as the reverse complement.
TGTAGAGATTAAATATTTTCAAAGTACTGTGATATAAATCTGATGTTAATCTTTATATACGAAATGAGAACATACCGATTTTGCAAGTGAGCGGTATCGTTCCAAGGGGTTTTTTGATGGAGTATCTAGGAGAGGTAGAGACTATCACAAACGACGGAAAAATCGTCATCCGTGCCATCGATACCCCGAGCCCCAACGCACCGGTCTTCGACCACAGGGAACGCCGCATCGGGACCGTCAAGAGGATCTTCGGTCCGGTCGACTCGCCTTACGTCACAGTCGCACCATCGGAGAAAACCAACCTCAACGGCCTTCTGAACAAGAAGACGTATCATAAGGGAGAGAACAAAAATGTCAAGGGAAAGAGAAGGTACTGAGGGACTCGATGTCTGCCCCGAGTGCGGTAGCAAACACCTCGTCCACGACTATGAGAGAGGAGAGACAGTCTGTAACGACTGCGGTTGCGTCACAGATGATCAGTCGATCGACCTCGGACCTGAATGGAGGGCATTCGACGTAGAACAGGGAGAGAAGAGAGCTCGTACCGGTGCCCCCATGACCTACACAATCCACGACAAAGGATTGTCCACCGAGATCTCTTGGAAGAACAAAGACTCCTACGGAAAAAGCATACCCACCAGGAACAGGGCACAGCTCTACAGGCTCAGGAAATGGCAGAGAAGAATCCGTGTCTCCAATGCAACGGAGAGGAACCTCGCATTCGCCCTTTCCGAGTTGGACAGGATGGCTTCCGCTATGGGACTCCCCAGAAACGTCAGGGAGACCGCAGCCATGGTCTACAGGAAAGCCGTCAACAAGAACCTCATCAGGGGAAGGTCCATCGAAGGGGTCGTCGCAGCCTCGCTCTATGCGGCATGCAGACAGTGCGGAGTTCCCAGGACATTGGACGAGGTAGCATCATCCAGCCGTGTCAACAGGAAGGAGATCGGCCGTACCTACAGGTTCATGACCCGTGAACTAAAGCTCAAGCTGATGCCCACCAAACCCCAGGACTACGTCCAAAGATTCTGCTCCGAGCTCAAGCTCACTGGAGAGGTTCAGGCGAAGGCTGCCGACATCCTCAAGGACGCATCCGAGAAGGAACTCACCTCCGGACGTGGACCGACCGGTGTCGCCGCAGCTGCAATCTACATCTCCTCCATCCTCTGCAATGAACGCAGGACACAGAGGGAGGTCGCGGACATCGCTGGAGTGACCGAGGTCACCATCAGGAACCGCTACAAGGAACTCACCGAGAAACTCGGTATCGAGATCCAGCTGTGAGCATGATGCTCACGGCCTAACCCATTTAAAGATAAGATATTCCGTTCTGTCGGTCACACGGCAGAACAGGATGTCCTTTTTGACACCCATCGATAACCTGACGATCCTAGAGATTTCAGGCCACATTGTGACAGTGGACGCGGGAACAGAATGGATGAGATAACGTGCATGACAGTCATCCGGCGATTCCTCATACACTCTGAAATGCGTACCGTACTTGAATCCGGCCTTGACGACCAATCCTCTGCCCCTGAGATCGGTATACGCGGAGAGACGCATGTCGAACTCCTCCTGCACAGACCTTCCATACTCCTTCAACGAATCGACGGTCATCACCCCGTCAGGGCCGATAACGGACAATGCCCCAAGGCCCATGAGGTGACAGGCCTCTATTATGGAGAGTTGTAACACACCGGAGATCATCTTACCGTAGAACGAGGATTTGTTGAGGTCCTCACAGGATCTCGGATCAAAGACGAACACACGGTCGCGTACGAGACGCCCTTCCGCAGAGGCCTTCACCTCCTCCGAAACCTTACCATGAGGATTGACCTTGGACATCGCATAGTATCCCAGGTCCCCCTCCTCGTCCACCACCGCATACAACAATTGTTTTCCACGATTCTGGGTCTCTTGAATCTGATCCTTGAACGAGGATATGTCCGTGGACGTCCTCTCGGACACTGCACGCACATAGTATTGGGGACGGGAATTGGAGATGTTCTTCCCTCTCTCGTACATCGTCATATCGTACTCCCCACACTCGTTCCTCACGATACAACCGCGTTGACGGATGTCCCTGTACACGATGTACTTGATATCGAAGTCCTCATGGACCGAGGAGGCATGACAGAACAGTTCCTCGAAGGTCATCCTCTTCCCGTCGGAAAGAACCTCCAACCTATCGCATTCCACCAGATATGTGGCCTCTATGAGGTCCATCTCGAAGCTTCCACCGGATTGCGGATAACCGTAGTTACCTCTGGAATAGAATGGTGCACCTTCCTTCTGGGTCAATGCGATACAGTCGCCCTTGAGGATACCTGCCATGATACGGATTACCAAGAAAAACGTATATAGCCATGTCGGAAGGCGATGAGAACCAACCCTTTTATCGGAACATGCGGATGACGGTGACATGAGGATCGCATTCGTGACCGACAGTTACCACCCCACCATCGACGGTGTAGTGACGATCGTGGATTCCATCAAGGATAGTCTTGTGGCTCTGGGTCATGAGGTTTTCATTGTAGCGCCAGACCCGGGTGAGGAACACAGGATCGATGGAGTGTACTACTTCCCTGCAGTAAGTTTCCCGATGTACAAGGGATATTATCTGCCTATTCTCCCATCCAATAAGTTGGAAGTGCTAAGGAAGATCAACCCTGATGTGATACACGGATACGGTATCGCATTCATGGCACTGAAGGGATACATCTGTGCTCATGAAATGAAGATCCCATATGTGCTGACCATGACCACGATGGTCACCGACACGATGGAGTTCTATCTTCCCAAGTTCCTTCCGTTGGAACAAACGGAACGTCTCGCATGGATCTACATCCGTGAGATCCTGAACCACTCCGATGCTGTGATCACACACACGGACCCGATCATGGATGAACTCAGGACACATGGTGTCAACCCACGCCACGTAGGGATCATACCTGCGGGGGTGGAGACCGAGATATTCAGGCCCATAGAGAATTGCAATACCATCAAGGACGAACTGGGAATCCACGACAAGAAGGTCATCATGCATGTGGGAAGAATATCCTACGAGAAGCACGTCGATGATATAGTAAGAAGTCTGGCACTGTTACCGGACGACGTCGTGCTGATAGTCGTCGGAGATGGTCCCGCACGTTCCGATGTGGAAAGGGCCGTGGAGGGATGTGGGTTCATGGACAGAGTCTTCTTCACAGGATTCGTGAACAAGACCAAATTACCGGAATACTACAACACCGCGGACGTATGCGTATCGTGCTCCAGATTCGAGACCCAGGGCCTCAGCATCATGGAGGCGATGGCCTGCAGGAAACCGATCGTCTGTCCCAATGCAAGGGCATTCTCCGTCATAATCGAAGACAAAAAGGACGGATTCCTATTCGATGGAGGTGTGGAGGACATGGCGGATAAGATCAATCTCGCATTGGGATGTGACGACTCCATCAGACAAGCGGCGATGGAGAAGGCACAGAGTTATTCCAAAGAGAACTGTGCCAGAATGCTACTTAATCTATATGATCATGTAATTGAGGCCAAGAAGAGAAGATTAGCCGAAAAGAAATCGAAAAGGTGAATAGATGGCGATGAGAACTATTGACCCAGATACATGGTCCAGACGCGCTTCGTACAACACGTTCGTGAACAATACCAACCCAACCTTCTCGATAACCACGAGAGTGGATGTGACAAGACTGTACAACCGTTGCAAGAAGGAAAAGACATCGTTCTTCATAGATTTCCTATATATCGCAACCAGGTGCCTCAACGAGATCGAGGAGATGAGGACTCGCATAAAGGGGGAGGATGTCGTCATCTATGATGCCATCGACCCAGGATTCGTTGTGATCAAGGAAGATGAATCCATCATCAACGGCAGAGTCAAAATGACCGATGAATACTATGAATTCTATAATTCGGTCAGGGATACGATAGAATATCTGAAAGCCAACGAATCCGAGGACAGAATGAACAAGAATCAAACCAACGACATATTCTACACATCCTGTCTCCCATGGATGGATTTCACATCGGTCACACACCCATACAACTATCCTGACAGGGAATCCTGTAGCATCCCCCGTATCACCTGGGGGAAGGTCACCGAGGAATCGGACCGTTGGACCATGGCCCTGGACATCGCTGCACACCACGCACTCATCGACGGATATCAGGTCTGTAAAGGAGTCATGGGGATACAAGAAGCCTTGAACGACCTCCGTTTCTTCTGATGAGGTCATCAAACCACCTTATCCTTCTATCATTCTGCACGTAATTTCTGTTTTAACAATAATCTTTATATAGAAGAACAAACATTTAACCATCAGAAGTTAACCAAGAGTTAACAACCGATGGTGGTAAGATGGACATAGACACGATCCTCAACATGGTCAGTAACCCAACCAGAAGAAGGATATTGGAATCCCTGACGAGAGGCCCAAGCTATCCGCTCCAACTCTCAAGGGAGATTGGTGTCAGCCAACAAGCCATCATGAAGAACCTGGACCTGTTGGAACGCAACGGGATGGTCATCAGCCACCAGGTCAGCAGTACGATCGGCCCAATGAGGGCAGTGTACGAACCCACTACAGAGTTCACGGTGGTCATAGACATGCGCAGAAGCATGTTCTCCGCCGACGTGACTGAGGAGACCGAAGGTGAAGATAACATAGTACCAGCAACAGAGACCATAGAGGATCTGAGATCCGATATCGCCCGTATAGACGAGGAGATAGAGGAACTGGAGAGACAGAGGTCCGCCCTCATAAGGAGAAGACAGAATCTGATCTCCTGGGCCATGTCCCAATTGGATGGTGAAGGTTTCACGAACATCCATAGGGACCTGATGTACCAGATGTTGAACAACCCGAACGTCCCGGAAATGGACGTGATAGGGATGATGTCCCAGAGGAAGGACATCGAGAAAAGCCTACATGAAATCGCAGTAGCGATGAGGCGCTAAAATACTCACAATCAGAAGGAGATATTGCAATGACTAACGAGAAAGCACTCAAGGTTGCCGAGCTCAAATCCGGCGAGGCAGGAAGAGGTGTGGCCAGGATAGACCCAGAGGTGATGGAGATCCTCGGCATTAAGGTCGGGGATATCGTCCAGATCGACGGTTCCAAGAAGACCGCGGTCAAAGTACTCAGGGGAGGTCCGGAGGACGCCAACAAAGGAATCATCCGTATCGACGGTTCCACCAGAAGGAACGCAGGTACCGGAATAGACGAGAGAGTGGACATCAAGAAGATCGTCTCCAAGAATGCTGAGAAGATCACCTTCGCACCGACCGAACAACTCAGGATTCAGGGCGGAGAGGACTACCTCAGGCAGGTGATGGAGGGCCGTGTGTTCTCCAAAGGAGACAAGATTACCCTCAACGTGATGGGCAACAAGATTGACCTGGTCGTCAATTCGTTCGCACCATCCGGTGATGCGGTCATGATGGCCAACAACACCGAGGTCAGGATCAACGATAAACCCGCTGCGAGCGGAGGAGAGATCCCACAGGTGTCATACGATGACATCGGAGGACTGGATGGGGAGATCAAGAAGATCAGGGAGATGGTCGAACTCCCCCTCAGACATCCGGAACTCTTCAAGAGACTCGGTGTGGAAGCTCCCAAGGGAGTTCTGCTCCACGGACCTCCAGGAACCGGTAAGACTATGCTGGCCAAAGCGGTGGCCGGAGAGACTAGTAGCAACTTCACCTACATCGGCGGACCCGAGATCGTCAGCAAGTTCTACGGTGAATCCGAGGAGAAGCTCAGAGAGATCTTCAAGGAAGCGGAGGAGAACGCCCCCAGCATCATCTTCATCGACGAGATCGATTCCCTCGCACCCAAGAGGGACGAGGTCTCCGGAGAGACCGAAAGACGCATCGTAGCACAGATGCTGGCACTGATGGATGGACTCAAATCGCGCGGAAAGGTCGTGGTCATCGGAGCCACCAACAGGCCCAACTCCATCGACGAGGCACTCAGGCGCCCCGGAAGGTTCGATAGGGAGATCGAGATCAGCATCCCCGACAGGGGCGGAAGGTTCGACATCCTCCAGATCCACACCAGAGGCATGCCACTCGCGGAGGACGTGGACCTGGGCAAGTTGGCCGACCTCACCCATGGATATGCGGGAGCCGATCTCAACGCACTCACCAAGGAGGCCGCAATGGCCGCACTCAGACGCATCCTTCCCGATGTGAACCTGGAAGCGGAAGAGATTCCATCCGAGACCCTCAATAAGATCGAGGTCAAATGGGACGATTTCGTCGAGGCTCTCAGGGACATGCAACCTTCCACCATGAGAGAGGTGCTCATCGAGAAGCCCAACGTCAAATGGGACGATATCGGAGCGCTCGAGGATGCGAAGCAGGAGCTGAAGGAAGCAGTGGAGTGGCCATTGAAGTACAGCAAGGTATTCAGCCACATGAACGCGAAACCCCCAAGGGGAATCCTGATGTACGGCCCACCGGGGACCGGAAAGACCATGCTGGCCAAAGCGGTCGCCACCGAATCCGAAGCCAACTTCATCTCTGTCAAGGGACCGGAGTTCCTCAGCAAATGGGTCGGTGAATCGGAGAAGGCTGTCAGGGAGACCTTCAGGAAGGCTAGACAGGCAGCACCATGCGTCATCTTCATGGATGAGGTGGACTCCATCACCTCGGAGAGAGGTACCGGATCCGACAGCAACGTCACCGAAAGGGTGATCTCACAGTTGCTCACCGAGATGGACGGTCTGTCCGCACTCCACGATGTTGTGGTCATAGCGGCCACCAACAGACCGGACATCATCGATCCCGCCCTCCTGAGGCCGGGAAGATTCGACAAGAGCATCTACATCGGAACCCCGGACAGGGAATCCAGAAAGAAGATCTTCGAGATCCACACCAAGAGCAAACCCCTCGCGGAAGATGTGGACCTGGAGGAACTCGCCAAGGACACCGATGGATACACCGGAGCGGACATCTCCGCCGTATGTAACGAAGCGGTGATGATCGCTGTGAGGAAACTGGTGGAATCAGGCAAGATGCCCACTGACGAGGAGATATCCGCATGTAAGGTGGAGATGGGTCACTTCAAGATTGCGATCGAGAAGATCGGACCCAAGGTCAGGAAAGAGCTCAGTATGTATTCGAAGAACAAGGAGGTGTGAGAATGGACGATCTGTGGAACAGCATATTCGGAAACATGGCAGACTTCGAAAGGAGGTTCGACGAGATGTTCGCCGAACTCTCCAGAGGCAGAGGGAAGACCTATGGTTACACGATGTACCAGGGCCCGGACGGTATCCCGCACATCAGAGAGTACGGCAACGCCGTGGGGGAGTTCTCCCCCAGACTCGACTCCTCGGTATCGGAACCGTTCACCGATGTCGTGCAGGACGGTGACGAGGTCATCGTCACCGTCGAGCTCCCGGGTGCGAAGAAGGACGACATCGTCCTCGAAGGTACCGACAAGGCGCTCAGCATCAAGGTAGACACGGAGCACAAGAAGTACTCCAGGACCGTGGCACTGCCCTGCGAGGTATCGCAGGACTCCGCCAAAGCGGAGTACAACAACGGCATCCTGGAGGTGAGGCTCATATCCAAGGGTCCGCTCTCCAACGCCAGACGCATAGCTATCGAATAAGTATGACCAAAAGGGACACGGTTGTGCCATTGCCGTGTCCCATCATTTTTTACACGATCGAATGCGGGATCGAGTTCAAAAAGGCACAATTTCTTAAACCGCGAAGCCGTTACACCGAACGGATGACAAGGGAGAATCTCATAAACACGACCCGCGCCATTCTGGCGAAGGCAGGATATGACGTTTCCTCAGCCTTGGCGCTCCGTAGCATCTGTTTCGATGTCGTCGGAAGGAAGGATGACAAGCTCCTCATCATCAAGATCCTCAGCAATGTGGACGCATTCTCCAGGGACAATGCCGATGAGATGAAGATCCTTGCGGATGCCCTATGTGCGAGCCCGTTGCTCATCGGAGAGAGGTCCAGTTCCGGAGAGTTGGAACCGGGGATCGTCTACTCCAGATTCAACATCCCCATCCTTTCCAACGAGACGTTGGCGGACCATCTCCTAGAGGAGGTGCCACCATTCATCTTCGCTGCACCCGGTGGGCTGTACGTTAAATTGGACAGTTCCCTACTCAGAGCCATCAGGGAAGAGAGGGGGATCAGTCTCGGTTCCCTCGCCGAGATAGCGGGCGTATCCAGGCGTACCATCCAGATGTACGAGACAGGGATGGGTGCGATGATAGATGCGGCCATGCGTCTGGAGGAATTCCTCGACGTACCGATAATCGAACCGGTGGATCCCTTTGAGTACAAACACGAGAACCGCAAAGGAGAGTATGAGCTCAGTGGGGACCAACGTACCGACTCCATCATCCTGAACCATCTCTTGGACATCGGTTATTCGGTCACTCCAGTAACGAAGAGCCCGTTCGAGGCCCTCAGCAGGGATAAGAACATGATCATACTCACCAGCACGGATTCCGACATGGAGAGGATCATGAACAAGATGCGTATCGCATCCGATATCTCACGTATCTCTGGAAGACCGTCGGTCATAATCGTCGAGAAAGACCGTGGATTGGAGGATGTCCGTTTCACAGCGGTCGTCACGAAGGATGAACTGAAAAAGATCGATGATAAGAACGACCTTACCGACATGGTCATGTCAAGGAGCAAGGTCGAATGATACACACCGAACTGAACGGTTGCAGGATCTCCATCCTCCCTGTGATCAAGGGTCTGCGCTCAGAATACAACCGTGTCAAGAGCCAGATCGATGACTCCTACGATTGTGTCGCAGTCACGTTGAGCATTGAGGACATAGAACTGTTCTCCAATATGCCGGAGGATGTCGAATATGACCCCAGCGATTTCGATGCAGTCTACGCGCATTTCCTTAAACAATTCGGGGATGTCGATGTACCAGTACCTGCATTCAAAGCGGTCGTGGATGCATGCATGGAGAATGGGACCAAACCCATACCATTGGAGATGTGTGACGAGGAATTCACAGCCGCCTATTGCGATTGCGTCAAGGTCTGGGACATGCTCAAGGAAAGACGTCTTCTGAAGAAGGCGATGAAGAACGGATTCGATATGAGCACTCCGGAATCGTTCCTTAAGGAATGGGATGCTATGGCCAACTCCATGAAGGGACAATATGCACTCACCCTCAGGAGAGAAGAACACATCGCCAAGGAGATCATAGCACTCACAGCGTACAAGAGGTCCATCCTTGCAGTGATCGAGTTCGAAAGAGTGGACGGGATACTACAGGAATTGGGAGCCAGCCTATGAGTTGCGACAGGTGCAACGAAGAAAGGGCCAAACACAACAGATACTGTTCGTACTGCGGTGCGGACCTGTCTGTATCCAACGGCGGAGCGCCCTGTCAATTCTGTTCAAGATCCAAATCTATGGGCCATCATTTCTGCAATGTCTGTGGACGTGACCTTTCCAACGATCCGTCTACATACGATGCGTGCCCGGGATGCCAAGAATACAGGGATGCAGGATACAGGTTCTGTGCCATATGCGGAAGGTCGCTGAGATCGCAACAGGGCATTATGCCAGCATTCCAAAGGAAAGGGGATGGTCTAAGAATCCCGCTGATCCTGATGACGTTCTCCGTACTCTTGGGAGTAGGAATACTGATCTACGAAGCATATGCTGGGATCGTCAAGATCCCATACCTGATGGATGCCGTCGAAGGATTACACTTCTGGCTCTTCATCATCACACCAGAAGTCACGGACATCCTAGAACTGAACGATACGGGAATAAGGATACTATACATAGCAGAACTCATCGCTGTTCTCTGCAGTATCGCATATCTGATCTATTCCGCGGCGATGAGGGCATTGACCTCGAAGGATGGGATCACTTCCATCCAAGAGACCGGATTGTACGAAGCGATATGCCTCAACGGGCTCCTGTTCCTGTTCCAGATGGCCTATGTCATGATATGCATGGCCAACGGTGTGGACATAGACTCCGTCGAATTCGGTGACGTTGCGGAGAGCATGATCGCCCTGATGAATGCATCCGTCTATGAGGAACTCCTCTGTCGCGTGATGATGCTGGGTCTTCCGATAGGCATCATATGCGCACTCGCCAAGAAGAAGGATGTGCCAGCATATAGGTATCTGTTGGGAGGGTTCGGATTCAAAGGGTGGATGTGGGCATTCGTGTTCCTATCCGCAGGATTCTTCGCTGCAGGCCACCTCTCCGGATGGGGACTATGGAAGCTCATACCCACCTTCCTCTTCGGTCTGATAACCGCATACCTGTTCATCAAATATGGATTGTACGCGACGATATCCATACACTTCCTGACCGACTTCATAATGGCCGAAACCTGGGTGACAGGTTCGGACATGTCGGTCACATTGGCCATGATGATGTTCTTCTCCGCGTTGCTGGCACTTGGTTGCGTACCCACCTACTACAGAAGGATACGCAAAGTGTTATCCAACCTCTCAACGAAGAAGGAGTGAGATACGGTCCAAGGATTCCACAGCAGATTCCAGACTACGTGACTCGATGATGTAGTTGCCCATATACCTTCCAAGTTTCTTGATACAGGCCTCGAAATCGATGTTTCCATCGCCTATCGTCATGTGCTTGTCAGCAGTACCATCATTGTCATGGATGTGAACATTGACGATCCTGTCACCCAATGCATCTATGATCTTGTCTATCTCTCCAACGGTGTTGGCATGTCCCACATCGAAACATATGGGGAGATTGGTACCATCGATGAGGAATGACATCTCCTCCGCCGTATGTCCCAGCATGAAGGGCATGGACGGCATGTTCTCGAGTGCCATGATCACGCCGTACTCCTCGGAGATCCTGTCCAACATCCTGAGCGATCTCTTGGCGTTCATGACCGACCTCTCCTGCATATCCGGCACAGCCATAGAGTAGAGTCCTGGATGGAACGTGACGGTACGCATATTCATGTTAACGGCGTACTCGACCATGTTGATGATCTCCATCACGGATGATTCCCTGATCCTCTCGTTCAAGGATGCTATGTTAATATCACAGAACGGTGCGTGAAGGGAGAAAGTCATATCGTAATTCTCCATCATCATCGCCAACCTAGGTGCAATCAGAGGAAGCTGATGCTCGGCCTCCGAGACAATCTCCCAATGCTTGAAGAACCTGGCAAGACCAGGGAGCACATCCTCGATGGGATATGAGGAGAAGGATGGGGAAGATACGCCGATCATCTTAGCACCTCCTCTCCATCGACGGTCTCTGGTGCCACCTTATCGATAAGTGCCAGTATGTCATCTTCCTCGATCGTCACCTTTATTGTACCAAGAATCGCCTTAGGTTCCGCGAAGGACACTTTACCCATGAACGCCACCTGTTTATTCAGATGGAATACCGTCCTATCAGACCCTTTCTTACCACGAGTCATAACCGAACGGGTTGCATCCAAGATCTTCTGTTTACGGATCCTATGGGAAAAGGTATCCAAGGATTGTGTGGTTCCGAAGAACCCGTCGTCATCCTCCTCTATCACTGCATCAGGAAAGATCTTCTCAATTGCAGACTTTACCTTCTCCGGATCCTCACTAGGATAGACCGGACAGACGATACTGACGGTGGGCATGAATCCTAATCGTGCCTTCGGTATAACTACTTGTCCGAATGAACATCTGGCACATCCAATATTCAGAACAAGTGCATGTACTCCGTACAATCGACGAACGATACATTTATCCATGTTCGAAACAACTACTGTACGATGAGAGGGAAGATCCTATCGGCCGTGGAGAGAAGGAACATGTTCCTCGCACCGGACGCTTACAAATTGGTGGAGGAGAACAATGAGCCCATGGCATTCATCAATAGCATCTTGAATGCGATGAAGGACAATCAGATTTTCATCACCAAACAGGATGTTCTCGACTTCATGTACGGTGACAAGGGTACGATGAAGGAAGAGAAATACATCAAACCCAATGTGAAGTTCTGCTCCGACATCCATGTCGTGGATAGCACGGATGTCACCGGAAAATCCACTTGTACCGGAGTCATGAAGGATTTCTCGAAATACTTCCAGGACAGATACAGATCCATCAAGAGGCTCCTGGAATCGAACAGAAGATTCGGACAATCCACTCCTTTGGCCAAAGCCCTCAGTTACACGGACAGAGAGGTCCATGTCGTAGGTATCATCTATTCCAAGAACACCTATGATAACAAGAGTATAGGGCTCAAGATCGAGGATGATCAGGGAACCGTATGTAATGTATACATTCCTGCTGACAGTCCTGCATCCAAGAACATCTTCGTGGAGGATCAGGTCATTGGTATCATCGGAACCCCTAGGAAGAACAAGGACAAAGACAGGCCGCCATCCATAACCGCATCCGAGATCTTCAACCCGGATGTGCCAGAGACCAATACCTGGCAGCCCTCAGATTCCGATTCCACCGTGGCATTCCTTTCCGATGTCCATATTGGAAGTACCACATTCCTGGAGAAGAGTTGGAGGAAAATGATCAGATGGATGAAGGAAGCTTCCACAAGTATCAACCTGAATTATATCGTGTTCCCCGGCGATGTCGTCGACGGAATAGGGATATTCCCCGATCAGGAGAAGGAACTCAGTATTGCCGACATATACGAACAATACGAAACATTGGCTGAATATCTGAAAGATATCCCGGACCACATCAAGATGGTCGTACACCCGGGAAATCATGATGCCGTACGCCCGGCAGAACCTCAACCGGCTCTGAACGATATATTCACCAAAACCTTCGATTCCAACGTGATCCTCAGTGGAAACCCTGTATACGTGGAAGCAGAAGGAAGGAAAATTCTCACCTATCATGGAAGGAGCATCGATGATTGGGTCTCCAACGTCCAACAGCTCACATATAATGACCCTATCGCCGTAATGAAGCAGATGGTTGTTATGAGACATCTTGCCCCACTGTACGGTCAGAAGACCGCTCTGGCACCGGAAGAGAAAGACTACATGGTCATGAACACCATTCCTGACATCTTCGTGTCCGGTCATGTACATGGGGCAGGACATCTCAATTACAGAGGAATCAGGATGATCAATGCATCCACTTGGCAGTCACAGACGGACTATCAGAAGAACCATAACTTCAACCCGGAACCTGCCATAATGCCTGTGGTTCATCTCGGCAACGGTACTGTCAAGATGATGAACTTCAGGGACTGATCAACAAGTTAGGGATCGAATAGACCCTCGTTTCTATTAATTTTCTATCCAACCTCACAGATATTGAGATAGCATACGCTAATTATCTGAAAAAAGAAGAAAGATGTAAAGTGTTTAGTATCCTTGGGCGAGAGCCCAGACGATGAGTACCGCGCCGAGAAGGAGCATGGAATAAGCTGAGATCCAGATCACCTTGAACGCTTTAGCGCGCTTATCAGGGTCATCCTTGATCTCGAAATACTTATCTTCCAGCCACATCTTCTTCACGCCGCCTTTATCCCTTGCTCTTCAGGAACTTGAGACTGATGGTGTTCTCTCTTTCCATCTCTTCGAGACGGAACTTGATGAACCTCTGAGCATCCTCCAGCTCGGGAATGACCTTGAACTCGAGTGCATTGACTCTTCTCTTGGTCCTCTCGATCTCATCGAGGAGCTTCTTCATCGTGGTCTCAATTTCTGCAGCACGGACAAGGGTCACCAGCAACTTCTCGAAGGCCTTGGATGCCTCCTCGATGTACGCGGATGTGGAGATGACTCCGTATCCCTTGTTGAGTACCGTGCTCTTGGACACGTCGGCCTCGACCTTGGGAACCATCATTCCCATGATGCTCTTGCTGCCGACAGTGACCGTAGGTTCGTTCTTCAGGGCGTATGCTGCGCTCTTGACTGCGATCTCACCCTCCACTGCTCTCGCGATAGCGATTCTCTCCATAGCTATCTCATAGTCGGACACGACGGAGCTGCGCATTGCTTTGGCCTTCTCCATGACCTCGAAGAATTCCATGATGAGTCCATCACGTTTCATCTTCATGATCTTGTGTCCACTCTTTGACAGCTTGATCCTCTGCTTGACGTCAAGGAGGACGGAGCGTGTAGGTGTGATATCGTTCGACGGCATAGTACTCACGCCTTGAAGTACTTCTCGATGTACTTACGATCGATCCTGTTGAGCTGGTCGAGATCCAGTGCGTGGAAGATATCCCATGCGATGTCGAGGGTCTCTTCGATGGAACGGTCCTCGTCGAGTCCCTGGCGGACGATCCTGTCCTCGAAGATGTCTGCGAAGTCGAGGAGTTTCTGGTCCTTTGCGGACAGAGACTCCTTACCGACGATTGCGACAAGTCCACGAAGATCCTTACCCTCTGCATATGCTGCATAGAGCTGATCAGACACTGCCTTGTGGTCCTCACGGGTCTTTCCTGCTCCGGTTCCTCCTCCCATTAGCCTGCTGAGTGAGGATGAAACGTTGACTGGCGGGTAGATACCGTTCCTGTGGAGCTCCCTGGACATAACGATCTGACCCTCGGTGATGTATCCGGAAAGGTCAGGGATCGGGTGAGTGATGTCGTCTCCGGGCATGGAGAGGATGGGGATCTGAGTAACGGATCCCTTCTTACCCTTGATACGTCCTGCACGCTCGTACAACTCTGCGAGGTCCGAGTACATGTAACCGGGGTAACCGCGCCTTCCAGGAACCTCTTCTCTTGCTGCTCCGACCTGACGGAGTGCCTCACAGTAGTTGGTGACATCGGTCATGATGACCAGGACGTGCATTCCAAGCTCGAATGCGAGATACTCTGCGGTGGTGAGACCGAGACGAGGAGTGGAGATCCTCTCGACTGCAGGGTCGTCTGCCAAGTTAAGGAAGACGACTGCATTCTTGAGTGCACCAGTTCTCTCGAACTCCTTCATGAAGGTGTGCTTCTCCTCGTTGGTGATTCCCATTGCGATGAAGACGACTGCGAAGTCCTCATCGGATCCACGGACCTTTGCCTGCCTTGCAATCTGCAGTGCAAGCTCGTTGTGGGGAAGTCCCGATGCGGAGAAGATGGGCAGCTTCTGTCCCCTAACGAGGGTGTTCATACCATCGATGGTGGAGATACCGGTCTGGATGAAATCCGAGGGGCTGTCTCTTGCCCAGGGGTTGATTGCTGCTCCGTTGATGTCGAGCTTCTTCTCAGGGGAGATTTCGGGTCCGCCGTCAAGGGGCTGTCCGGATCCGGAAAGGACCCTTCCGAGCATGTCCTTGGAGACGGGCATCTTCATGGTGTCGCCGAGGAACTTGACGGATGCGTCCCTGTCGATACCGGAGGTTCCCTCGAAGATCTGAACGACGACGATGTCGTCAGAGGTATCGAGGACCTGTCCCCTCTTGGTGGTACCGTCAGAGAGCCTGACGCTGACGAGCTCCTGGTATCCGATAGGCTCGGTCTTCTCGACGAAGACCAGAGGACCTGCGATCTGGGTGACTGTCTTGTACTCTTTGGAAACTTCTGCCATACTTATGCCCCCAGCTCCTTGAACTGTTCGTCGAACTCCTTGTCGACTGCATCGAGCTCTGCGTCGATGGTCTCCTCGAACTTCGCCTTTGCAAATCTCTGCTTTGCGGGGATCGCCAAGATCTTATCGATGGTTGCTCCGGCCAGGAGTGCCTTGTCGGCGAGGTCGGAGAACTTCTTGATCAGGGTGAGCATCTTGAACTGCCTGGGAAGCGGGCAGTACATGTCAACAGGGTGGTATGCGTTCTGCTGAAGGAAGACCTCACGGATAAGCCTGGAAACCTCGAGGGTGACCTTCTTGTCCTCAGACAGTGCATCGGATCCAACCAGCTGGACGATCTCCTGGAGTTCGGACTCCTGCTGGAGGGTCTGCATGGCCCACTCCCTCAGTACGGGGAAGGATGCATCGACGTTGTCTGCATACCAGTCCTTGAGCTGCTTGTCGTACAGGGTGTACGAGGTCAGCCAGTTGATGGTGGGGAAGTGCCTTCTCTCCCTCAGCTTGGTGTCGAGTGCCCAGAAGACACGGACGATACGGAGGGTGTTCTGAGAAACGGGCTCGGAAATGTCTCCACCGGGAGGTGAAACCGCTCCGATAACGGAGATGGATCCGTCAAGACCGGAGAGGGTCTTTCCGATACATGCACGCTCGTAGAACTCGGAGAGCCTTCCTGCAAGGTACGCGGGGTATCCCTCTTCTCCGGGCATCTCTTCGAGCCTGGAGGAGATCTCCCTCATAGCCTCTGCCCACCTGGAGGTGGAGTCTGCCATGAGAGCGACGTTGTATCCCATGTCCCTGAAGTACTCTGCAATGGTCATTCCGGTATAGACGGATGCCTCCCTTGCAGCGACAGGCATGTTGGAGGTGTTCGCGATGAGGACGGTCCTGTTCATCAGAGGGTTACCGGTCTTAGGATCGGTAAGCTCGGGGAACTCGGTAAGAACCTCGGTCATCTCGTTTCCACGCTCTCCACATCCGATGTAGACGACAATCTCTGCATCGGACCACTTTGCCAGGGACTGCTGGGTAACGGTCTTTCCGGTACCGAATCCACCGGGGATTGCTGCTGCTCCTCCCTTTGCGAGGGGGAACATAGTGTCGAGAACCCTGAGACCAGTGACCAGCGGAATGGTGGGCTGGTACTTCTCGGCAACAGGCCTGGGTGCACGGACGGGCCACTTCTGCATCATGGTGATGTCCTGTCCGTCGATGACAGCAACGGTCTCCTCAACGGTGAAGGATCCTGCAAGGATCTTCTCGACCTTTCCGCTGACGGTAGGGGGAACCAGAATCTTGTGGAGCATGGTTCCTTCCATGACTTCTCCGATGATCTGACCGGGAGAAACGACATCTCCCTCAGCGACAACGGGCTTGAAGTCCCATTTGATCTCTCTGTCCAATCCAGGTGCGGTGACTCCACGGAAAATGAAGTCTCCCATCTTCTCGTTAAGAACTTTCAAAGGCCTCTGAATTCCGTCGTAAACGGAGTGCAGAAGACCGGGTCCAAGCTCAACTGCAAGTGGACGGCCGGTGTTTACAACCGGTTCTCCCGGTTTAACGCCGGACGTGTTCTCGTAAACCTGGATGATAGTATGGTCGCCGACAATCTTAATAACCTCTCCCATCAGCTTCTCGTTTCCTACCTGTACGACATCGTACATCCTAGGAGAGATACCGGTGGCGGTTACGACAGGTCCTGCGACCCTGTAAATTACACCTTCATTACTCATCTATTCATCCTTCTTTGTATAAATCAACGCCAATCGCTCTCTTTACCTTCTCACGAAGGTCTGTCTCACCTCTGCCCACGGGAACAACGACAGGCTGGATGGAGTCCAACACCTTGTTCCTAACGTTGGGCGCAAGCAAATCGAGATCCTTTCCATCTGCAGCGAGGACACCGACACTCTTGTCTTCCATCGCCTTCAGGAGGACCTCCTGGTAGTTTTCGGGTGTGGCAACGAACACGTGCCTCAGCCCAGCAAGTCTGAATCCCAATACGAATTCCTCGCTACCGATAACTGCAATATCCATTTACACCACCAGAAGACCCTTAATGATCTCTTTGTCTAATCCGCTCTCGATTCCCCTTGCGATGATCCTGATGTTGTTGACCTCAGTCTCCTTGTGGATCATGAAGTCGATGACAGGGATCACCGACAGCGGGTAAAGATGAGTGAAGGTCCTTGCCTGCTTTCTGTGATATTTTGTCAGCGCGGCCACAATATCCTTGAGCGATTTGGAATCGTCCAGCGCGTCTTTGATATCTTCATAGAAATCCAACTGCGCTAAGTCGTTGGCCATGGCGGAAACGGAATCCGCGTTGGCAAGCTGTGTGGCCAGCTTCTTATCAATCTGCGCGCCTCCGGGGATGTAGTATCCAAGTATTACATCTCCGGTGATGCCTTCTTTCTTCAACTTCAGAATCGTCTCGAGATTAGTGATGTCTATCTCATTTCTGATGAAGTCCTGGAACAGGCGCTTCGGTCTCGAAGACGGATCCACGTTCAGCAGAAGCCTCTCATAGTATGCCTTGTCAAGGAAGTCCTCAACGATAGCGAGATTCTTCTCCTCGCCGTATGCGGCGAGAACGCTCTGCGGGATTGCCAAATCTACGTATTTACCGTATGCCTGGATAATTTCCTCTTCAGAACCATAGCCAATCAGCGTCTCGAGCTGTGCAAGTCCGAGCTTTCCTGCAGGGACTAGATCCTCCTTCATCTGATCCACATCGAGTCCGAAGGACTTTCCGCGGAGGATGACCTTAAGGTTCCATGCATCCCATCTCTCAAGATCGGCTGCGATCATATCTTTCAGCTCGCCCTCAGAGGAATCAAGGATTCCCTTGAAGAGGTTAGCCATGTTTGCGTACGTCGCGTGTTCGATGAGGTCGACACCGTTGTACTTACCAGTGAGCTCGGTGATCTCCTTCTGATATCCACTCTCGCTAATGAAACGAGAGATCTCAGGAAGGGACATCATGAGCATCTTGGAGTACGCGTCCTCCTTCAGGAGTGCAGACTTCTTAGCCTTCACTCTCGCAACGGTATATGCGTAGTTGCCTTTCTTTCCTTTGCGCCCGAACATGCACTTCACCCGAAGAGGATATCGGACAGTGTCTTCATCTCGCGGTCCCA
>SUSY01000051.1 GCA_015063185.1 Thermoplasmata archaeon | reverse complement strand
GGACGGTCATGTGCTCCTTTCCACCAAGGTTCATGTCCAAGGGGTACCAGTACAGGACGTCCTTCCTTATCTCCTCCACGATGTCGGACGTCATTCCGGTACTGTCGGACACTTCGGATGCGGTACCTTTTCCAAGAATCACATAATCGAAGAACGCCTCGGTCATCTGCTCGGGCTTGATACGTCCGTCATTGGCATAGATTGAGATGATGTAGTAGATGGGGTAGAGTGTGGAATCCGAGATGGCCTCGATGATCCATCTGTCATCGTAAGGGAACTTGGTACCGAGCCAGTTACCCTGTCTGACACATGCCCTCTCCCTGAACCAGTCCAGGACGCCGTGAACATTCTCGGAGTATTCCGAAGGGTTGATGTCCATGGTCCTGCAGTGTTCTGAAGCCCTCTCGGTGAGATCCTTGTCCGCATAGTTGATGAACCACTGGTCATCGATCCTCTTGATATGGACCCTCTTTCCACATCTGCAGACGACCTCTTCGGTGAGATCGAAGAACAGTTCCGCTTCCCCTGCATCGATCATGGCCTGCTTCATCTTGTCCTTGGCTTCCTCGACACGCATACCAGCGAACTCACCACAGATGGGTTTCATCCTACCCATGTGGTAACCGTCCTTGTAAACCTGTTTCTTCGCATCAACGAGCTTGGGATCACCGGGCCTCTCAATTCCAAGACGGTCGATCATGTCCTTGGCGGGGAAGTCCCCGTAACCCTTCATCTCGATGATGGATATCGGGACCACGCTGTCGATGAGCTCCTGGGAGAGTCCGTATTTGTCCTTCAGCTCAGGGTTCTTCTTGACCTCCTCGAGAGAGATCCAATCATCCGGTGCGTCCGACGGAACGGATGTGACCAATCCTGTACCGACATCGGGGTCGCAGAACGTAGCAGGGAACACTGGGATCTCCCTGTGGATCATGGGTGCCTCGCACATCCATCCGATCATGTCCGAACCGGGTATGCTTCCAGTAACCTCGACACCGTCCTTCTGGAGCTGGAGCTTCTCGGCAGCCTGAGGGGAAACGATCCAGGTCTCTCCATCCTTGGTGACCCTCTTGTACTCGACCTCGGGATTCACCCAGAAGCATACCTGACCGTAGACGGTCTCAGGTCTGAGTGTAGCTGCGATCAGGAACTCGTCCCCGTGCTTGAACTTGAGGAGGGTGTACTCCTGCGTCTCCGCCTTTCCACCCTTGGATATGTCCGTCTCCGAGGGATCGACGGCGACGGGTCCGCAACCAGGACAAACAGACGCATAATAGGGTTTCTGGATGAGCAATCCTGCCTCTTTCAATTTCATGAACTGCCACTGGATGAACTTTCCATAATCAGCATAGAGTGTGCAGGTGAACCTCCTCCAATCGGCAAGGAAACCGAATCTCTTCCAGTACTCGTTCTGATACACGCCGTTGAAGAACTCGACAACGGACATGGGATCGTTGAGTTCATCGATCTTGGCCTCTGGGCATCCGTTCCTGAGGAGGTAATCGATGGTTTTCTCATCCTTCCTTCCGATCTTGGTAGCCAGGCTGATACCGCCGTTACCGGTAGCATGAGTTCCGACAGGGAACATGACGTTGTATCCTGTCATGCGCTTGTACCTGCCGATGGCATCGACATATGTGTATCCCCTCAGATGTCCGACATGAAGGTATCCGGTGACTCCAGGGTATGCGAATATCGACATGAATTTCGGTTTTCCTTCCTGTCTTTCCGCCTTGTTGAGTCCCGCATCTATCCAACGGGCCTGCCATTTCTCTTCCATCTTGCCATAATCGAATGCCATATTGATCCCTTGTTTAAACTGGTACGCGGGTATGGGGCATCCATTCATATACTTTGTTTGTTATTGCTATACCTATAATAAGGAAGGAGAATCGGGACATCTGGTTCCCAGTATCTCCTGTCCGACAGTTTGTCCTCTGTCTGTCTGACAAGCTTTTTATACATGTAGGACAATGTCATACGTAGCAAGAAAACGAAGGGATGGGACTCTACGGTAACTTGCACGGAAGGATGAATATGTCTGACGACGGAACCAAAGTCACGATCAGGATGGGACCTGAGGAAATCCAGGCAATGGAGGACTTCATGGCTGAGAACGACATCGGTAACAGATCAGATTTCATCCGTGCCGCAATCATGGGATACATTGCCTCACAGAAGACAAGTATCCCTGGTTCGGAAAATGGCGGGATCTTCGTCCGCTTCAGCGACCTGCATATGGATGCTCTCGGAAACCTCGTCAAGTCAGGTATGTGCCTGGATGCAGAGGAGTTCATCAGGAGATGTGTCTTGGAGAAGATAGTACCCAAGAACGTCGAAGAAGAAGCATTCGAGAATGCCTTCAGGCTTGCTCAGCAGAGTGCTGCCCTCAAGTGAAGAATCCGGCCTCATCGGTCAGATGGGAGGCTTCGGCCGACCGATGATGCCAAGCCAAACACCTTAGAACAACGGGGATGCACATATGGTGTACAACAGCAATGACATTGAGATCGCTATGGAACCGCGTATCGCGGTTGTTGGTGTCGGTGGTGCAGGATGCAACGTCGTCAGCCAGTTCTATGATTCGATGTGTGCAGTGGACACCATCGCGATCAACACAGACAAGGATGCCCTCCACAACACTTCTGCAGACAGTAAGATCTACATCTGCAAGGAAGTTCTGAAGGGAGAGGGCGCACGCGGAGATGCCGTCATAGGTAAGAAGTGTGCAGACATCCACAAGGATGAGATCAAGGCAGCCCTTGCCGGACATGACTTCGTTTTCGTCATTGCCGGACTTGGTGGTGGAACCGGTACCGGAGCAGCATCCGTCGTTATCGAAGCTGCACAGTCTCAGGGAATTACCACATTTGCAGTTGCAATCTCCCCCTTCTCCTTCGAAGGATCCAGGAAGGAGGTTGCAAAGATCGGATACTCCCACATCAAGAGCGTCTGTCGTAACTCGATACTCGTCGAGAACGACCTCGTATGTGAGAGGATGCCCGACCTCAACATCAACAGAGCATTCGCAGAGGTCAACAGGAGCATCATGAAGCACGTCATGGAATGTGTCAAGATCGTCGAGAACACATTCGTCGAGGAAATGATGAAGCCCAAGACCCAGGAAGAGATGAAGGCAATCGAGGACGCTTTCCCTATCGGAATGCTCATCAGTACCTAATCGTCACGATTATCTCCCCTAGCGGGCAGGCGCTGCCTGTCCGCAAACTAGTTTTCTCCTTGGGGGTTAAACCCCCGGCACACTCCATGCCATAAATTCCAGGGACCGAAATATCGGTCCCTCCCCTTTCTTTATTGATCGTAGAGAAAAATG
>SUSY01000020.1 GCA_015063185.1 Thermoplasmata archaeon | reverse complement strand
TTCATTTGTTAATAATTTGATGGTAATGTTTTAATAATATACGAAGGAAATCCTACCGTATGGATAAGTTTATTGTACTGCTGGGCTACATGCTCATCCTCTGTATCGTCTCCGCTGTAGGAGCATACCTTCCACAGATCAGGAAGTTGGATGACAGACAGACCCATTTCCTCATCGCACTCAGTGCAGGGATCTTCCTTGGACTGTTGTTCGTGATGTTGGTTCCCGAGGCATACGAGCTCTCTGTGGAGCACGAGGGTCACTCGTTCGAGATGGTTTCGTATCTGCTCCTGGCAGGATTCCTCCTCATGGCACTCATCGATGTGCTGATCAAGCACTTCCACATGGCCAGTTGTCCCTGTGAATGTCATCAGGACGACCACAAGCACGAGATCACCTCGCTCTCCGCATTCATCGGTCTGTCCGTCCATGCGATCTGCGACGGTCTTGCATTGGCCGCGGCCATCATAGGCGGGGACGAGATCGGATTCGTTGCGTTGGTCGGAATGTGCATCCATAAGTTCGTGGTCCTGTTCTCGCTCTCCTCATCCCTGTTGCTCACAGACAAGGATGCCAGGGGCAGATGGCTCTACCTGGTGGCGTTCATCCTGATCTCTCCGATCGCTGCCATCGTGTTCTTCCTGTTCTTCAGCGGATTCGACGTGCACGATGTGGCCGGACTACCGATGGCGTTCGCTGCGGGAACCTTCATGTTCGTCACGTTCTCCAATATGTTGCCCGAGGCATTCCACAGGAAGGATCACGAATTGGCATCCTTCATAATCGTGGTCATCGGAGTGTGCATATCGGTTGCGACCATCCTTCTGGTCGGTGCCGTCGGCGGACATTCCCACTGATCATCCCTTATAACTGGTACGGATCACTTCCGTACCGAAACCTTCCATTTTGCATACGTTATCGATTTCAGGAAGATGTGCCAGTAGGGTTTCCAATTCCGATTCGGAGGTCTGCAGTCCCACGGTATCTCCATTCACACGGGCACGAATCTGTGCGATCCCGGCGATGTCACGTATGCAGGATTCCATGCGCTCTATCGATTCCATCAGCGTTTCATCCGCCTCTGTCCCGATCGGTATGCGCGTGAGGAGGCAGGTGTCCTTCACCATAGGGAACGGAAGAGCCAGACCGTCTATGTAGGATTCGATGTCCTTTCTTCCGATACCGAATTTGCGGAACGGAGATTGGATGGAAAGTTCCTTACCCGCCTTCATACCGGGGCGGTCGGACTCATCGTCATCGGCGTTGTCGCCGCACAGCACGTATCCGATCCCAAGATCGTATGCCAGATCGATGGCTTCGGAATACATCGCCTTCTTGCAGAGGTAGCATCTTTCCTTCGTGTTCTGGAGGATGATTCCGGAGATCCTGTCGTCCATATGGCGTACCACGGTATCGAATCCGAGGTGATCTGATATGTCCCTAACCATAGCAACGGTACGCTGGGTCTCCATCGGAACGGATACGTAGATCGGAATAGCACCGTCTCCGAGCTCCTCCTTACAGATGTGCATCAGTACGGTACTGTCCAACCCTCCGGAGAAACATACCACGACCCTCTCCAAGGATGCGATGTACGACCTCAGTTCAGAGAAACGATCCCCCATGGCACGCAATCTCCTTGCTTGGTTATATACACGCGCGACCATAGTGTCCGTATGGACCTCCGTACGCTTCTTGATGCATACAGGGATGGAAGGATATCCGTAGAGGATGCCGAGAGGGCACTCCGTTTGGATTATGTGGACACCATCGGTGATGATGTGCTGTTCGACAGGGCGAGGGAACTAAGGAAAGGGATCCCGGAGGTCGTGTACGCTTTCTCCAAATCCCCCGAGACCGTTGCGAGGATCGTTTCATCCAGGGATTCATTGACATTGGTCTCCAAGGCCACAAAGGCCCATCTCGATGCGATCGGGGGAGCGGTCCCGGATGCCGACATCAGAGAGGATTGCGGCATCGCCATCATCGGCGAGATGCCTGAGAGGGACCGCGGAAGGATAGGGATAATCACCGCAGGCACCTCCGACATCCCGATCGCCAAGGAGGCACAGGCTATGGCGGAGTGCATGGGTGTGGAATGCATCGTCGAATACGATGTCGGTGTCGCAGGGATCCATCGTGTCATCGCCCCGATGCACAGGATGATCGATGAGGGTGTCGACGCGATCGTCGTCGCAGCGGGGATGGAAGGTGCCCTGCCTACGGTCATCACTTCCCTGTCCCCTGTACCGGTGATCGGTGTGCCAGTATCGTCCGGTTATGGGATGGGCGGTAAGGGTGAGGCGGCACTTATGAGCATGTTACAGAGCTGTTCACCCGGACTCACCGTGGTCAACATCGACAACGGTATCGGTGCCGGTGCTACGGCAGCATTGATATCCGTCTCCGGAAGGCGCAGATGAGACGTACGACTCTCCCTTTCGACTGGATCGACCCTCCGGAGAACAAGGTGGCGGAGGACGGTCTATGCATCGTATGTAAAGGTGCCAGACGTCTGTGTGGAAAGGACCGTTGTCCGCTCATGATTAAGTTCTATTCCCAACAGAAGACCGCACCGTTGATAGACTTCAAGGATCTGGATGGGTCATGTCCTCCCGCCGTGTTCGTAGGACGTTACGGCTATCCCAAGGTCGATATCGGCCCTCTTCTCCCGCCGTTCCATGGGGACACGTCCATAATGGACAAACCGGAAAGATGGGTGGGCAAGAGCATAGACGAGATCACCGATATGAGGTTTGGACTGGTCCGCGGTAAGGTCCGGATAGATGCGAAGGACTTCGCCAAGTACGGCAGGATCGTCGATCAGGTGCAGGAATTGGCACTTACGGAGAAACCGGTCGAGATGGAGGCGAGCTTCTCCCATAGGCCCAGAGGCAGATTGATCCTCGACGATGAGGTCCAACCGTTCGGTCCCTCCGCCAGGATGGAGAGCATGCGTGCCACCACGGGCAGGTTCGAGAGGTATCTCGAACGTAGCTTCTATGATACGGACATGAAGGCCAAGGATGCGATCATCAACGCCTATGAGAACGGTACCCTGATCTCGGAGATCCAGAAGGCGTTCTCCACCGCCACGATGGGTGTGGCAGGTAACAGACGTTTCGTACCGACCAGATGGAGCATCACGGCTGTGGACGATACCATAGGTAAGCACCTGTTGGAGACCACGAAGTTCAACAACACCATAGACGACTATCGTATCTACCATTGGGAGGAGCTCGACAACAGATGGTGCGTATTGATGATGCCGTGCACGTGGAGGTTCGAACTCATAGAGGCGTGGTATCCCAACACCACTTGGAACCCTACCGGTAAAGGTGTTGAGATCATCTCCGATCACGAGTTCTTCGATGGACGTACCGATTACGCATCCATAGGCGGATGTTATTACGCATCGCGCATGGCCGTCAACGAACTCCTCATCGACGAGGGGCGCACTGCAGGTGTCGTCATCATGAGGGAGGCACATCCGGGATATGTCATGCCCGTAGGCGTATGGAACGTCAGGGAGAACGTACGTGCCGCTCTGAGAACGGAGCCACATAGGTTCGAATCATTGGACGGTGCGATGTCATACGTCGCATCGGTCATGGACATACCCAGGGAGACTTGGATCAACGTCTCCGGAATCCTTAGCGACTACACGAGACAGAGGAGGATCGAGGACTATCTCTTTGATTGAGTTCGTAAACAGGTCCGATTGGGACGGACCGTACAGGTTGGTGGAGTGTAGGAAGGCGTTGAACCCATCGGGCCTTCCCGGTATAGACTACGCGCTCAACCCTTACGCAGGCTGTTCGCACGGGTGTGTCTATTGTTATGCACCGGAGGTCACACATTCCGATTGGAAAGGATGGAGGGTCCCCGGTGTCAGGCAGAACATCGCCACCAGGTTGTCCAAAGAGATCGGACCCCTCAGGGGGGTGATCGGTATCGGTACATCCACCGACCCATACCAGTGCGCGGAGAAACGTTTCGAACTCACCAGGCAGTGTCTTGAGGTGATATCACGGACGAGCATGTCCGTGAACATAATGACCAAGTCAGACCTCTTCCTCAGGGATACGGACATTCTGATGGATATGCACCATGCCATCGGTGTCACAGTGACCAACGTGGATGATGCCGTGAGCAAACGTACGGAACCGGGCGCTCCCCTACCGTCCTGCAGGTTGAAGGCGATGAGGGATGCGGTGGATTCCGGTCTGGCCGTATACGGCCTCATCGGACCGATAATGTCCACCGTCGAAGGTAAGGAGCAGGAACTCGTCGATGCGGTGGTGTCCACGGGCATACGTGCAGTGTGCATCGACCGCTTGAACATCAGACCTCTGTTGGGAGAGAGGCTCTCTAGGATGGGCATCTCCTCATCGGAACGGTCGGTGACGAAGGTCCGTTCGCTCTTCGAGTCCGCGGGTTTGGATGTGGCCGATGCATTCGGTGAAGGGTGGCACGAACAACTACTATTGCGCGTGTAAAGGGTCGTGCATACGCGATATAGAAGGTTCGACGGACATCTGTCGGACGGTGTTTTATGCATAAGTTAATATAGAAGTACAAAATTACACGTATCAATCAAAAGAGGTACTAAAATGTACGGTTCTGGAAGCAATCAGCCTATCATCGTGCTCAAAGAGGGCACCGAGAGAAGCAAGGACAAGGAGGCACAGTTCAACAACATCGCAGCGGCAAAGGCAGTTGCAGATGCAGTCAGGTCCACCCTTGGACCCAAGGGAATGGACAAGATGCTCGTTGACTCCATCGGAGACGTCACTGTCACCAACGACGGAGTGACCATCCTCAAGGAGATCGATGTCCAGCACCCTGCAGCCAAGATGGTTGTCGAGGTCGCCAAGACTCAGGACGACGAGTGCGGAGACGGAACCACTACCGCAGTCGTTCTCGCAGGAGAGCTCCTCAAGCAGTCCGAGTCCCTCATCGACGCGAATGTCCACCCCACCGTCATCACCAACGGTTACAAGCTCGCAGCAGCAAAGGCAGTCGAGGTCCTCAACGACATCGCAGTCCAGAGCAACGACGACATGCTCAAGAAGGTCTCCGTCACCGCCCTCACCGGTAAGTCCGTCGGAGGAGAGGACGAGTTCCTGTCCGACCTCATCGTCAAGGCATGTAAGGCAGTCGAGGAGAACGGAGTCGTCGATACCGATTCCATCCTCATGGAGAAGAAGGTCGGAGGAGTCATTAGCGATTCCTACATGATCGAAGGTCTCGTCATTGACAAACAGAGGGTCCACCCCAGGATGCCCAAGGTCGTTAAGAACGCAAAGATCGCACTCTTCACCACTCAGATGGAGAACAAGAAGACCGAGGTCGACGCACAGATCAGCATCAAGGCACCTTCCGCAATGCAGTCCTTCCTCGACCAGGAGCAGGAGAACCTCAAGGCAATGGTCGACAAGGTCGTCGAGGCCGGAGCAAACGTCGTCTTCTGTCAGAAGGGAGTCGACGACCTCGTTCAGCACTACATGGCAAAGGCAGGAATCTTCTGCTGCAGGCGCCTGAAGCAGTCCGATATCGAGGCAGTCGCAAAGGCAACCGGCGGAAAGCTCGTTGGAGAGATCATGGAGCTCAAGCCCTCCGATCTCGGAGTTGCAGACCAGGTTGAGGAGAAGGAGGTCGGAATCGACTCCATGACCTTCATCACCGGATGCAAGAACCCCAAGGCAGTCTCCATCGTCATCCGCGGTGGAACCGAGCACGTCATCGATGAGGTCGAGAGAGCAATGAACGACGCAGTCCGTGTCGTAGGTGTTGCGATCGAAGACGGAAAGGTCGTTGCAGGTGCAGGAGCACCCGAGATCGAGGTCGAACTCAGGCTCGCAAAGTACGCATCCACTGTCGGTGGCAGAGAACAGCTCGCCATCGAGGCATTCTCCAGAGCAATGGAGATCATCCCCTGGACCATCGCAGAGAACGCAGGTATCGACTCCATCGATGCGATCATCAAGCTCAAGGCAGCACACGAGATGAACGCAGACGGAAAGTACTTCGGTCTCAACCTTGCAGACGGAGAGGCAGTCGACATGCTCAAGCAGAATGTCGTTGAGCCCCTCAGGGTCAAGGTCCAGGCAATCAACTCCGCAGCAGAGGTTGCCAACATGATCCTCAGGATCGATGACGTCATCGCATCCCGCAGGGCACCCCCGATGAACCCCATGGCAGACCCCTCCCTCGGTGGTCCCGGAATGGGCGGAATCGGCGGAATGATGTAAACCCGATAAAAACTAACTTTAGCTGGGGGTGGTTTCGACCACCCCTACAACCCCACCCTCAGATTTTTGTAGTATTGACCGTCGCTATCGTATGGTGACGTATGATCGGGATCTAACGAACCTGTTCAAGTCCGCTTATCCAACGGTATGTGTCTATCATAGCAGGTGTCACCTTGTATCCTATCTCCGAGAGTGCATATGTCACTGCGTTCGTACCAGAGTCGGATTCCACCCTCATTATGACTCTGTATGATAACAGTGATCTCAGGTGTCTGGCGAGCACCGTTTGGGAAATGGGGTCCAAGGCACGTTTGAGCTCATTGAACCTCTTCGGTCCGTTGAACAGTTCGTAGAGGATCAGAAGGTTCCATCTGTTCCCGAATATCGACAGATAGGTGTCGATCGTCCTGTTGACGACCTCCAATTCCATGTCACGTTCGATATGGTCGGGCATGTCATATGAATCGTATGTCAGGTATTTAGGGAGGCGGTACTCCGCGAGATACTGACGTGTTTATCATCTGATTATACGATTATGTATCATGGCCAGACGTTTGGGTGCGATCGTATGTCCTATGTTAGAGGATGAGTTGATCTATAATCTGAAGAACGATCCTGAGGAGAAGAGGGTCTACCTGATAGAGACTCCTTTCCTGGAGACCATCATCCCCAAGCTGAAGCAACATGGGGTGGAGTACACCAAGATAACACAATGGGACTTCTATGCCGGAAGGTATGACAGCGATGTCTATACCGTGTACATTTGGGTCATGTTCATGGGCCTCCACGAGGACATCGATATGCTCAAGTTCGAGGTATCCAACCAGATAGTGATGATGAAGGACCGTGTGGATGCATTGCTACTGTACTATGGTCGTTGCGGTCGTGCGTTGGATCACATAGAGGAATGGGCCAAGGGCATGGTCCCTATACCGGTGACATTGTTTCATAATCTCGATGGTACACTTTGTGATGACTGCATATGCGTGCCATTGGGCGGTACCGACAATTATCTGAAGTTACTGCGTACACACGCAGGGAAACTGTACTTCACACCAGCAATGGCCGCCAACTTTGAAGGTTTCCTATCTTCGATGGAACTGTTCAACGGCATAGACACATCCAATTCCGAGATCATGAAGATCCTTCTCGATATGGCCGGATACATGACTGTCCTGAAGGTCCAGACCGGACAGGGCGATCAGATTAACTTCGATGACAACGTACGTGAGTTCGCAGAGAAGTACGATCTTGAAGTGGAGGTCCTGGAGGATGGTTGGGCGACAATGGAATTGGCCGACCACAACTATGCCCGGGCGAAGGCGCTCATGGATTCTCGCAACGGTGGTGAGTAGATGGAGGAGAAGGACGTTCAGAGGATGTTTGCCGAAGGTTATGATTGTTCCCAGATCGTTCTTTCGGCCGTTGCGGACAAGTTGAAAATCTCTCGTGACGATGCTTTGGCCTATGCGTCGGGGCTAGGTATCGGATTGTGTCGCGGTTCCATCTGTGGGGCCGCATTGGGTGCAGTTGTGGCCTTGGGGATAAGATATGGTAATGTCTCTTCCGGAGATATGGTGTCAAA
This sequence comes from Thermoplasmata archaeon, assembly GCA_015063185.1. Lineage (GTDB taxonomy): Archaea > Thermoplasmatota > Thermoplasmata > Methanomassiliicoccales > Methanomethylophilaceae > SIG5. Next base: position 17,927 of record SUSY01000020.1, on the reverse strand, counting down.
GGCAACAGTGTTCTCCAAGAGGGAGGAGTTCCTCAAACGTTTCGAGGAGATGAACGGTAAACTCCTCTGTAAGGACCTGATCGGAGTACAGGTATCTGGATTGGATGATATGATCATGAGAAGTGCCGAAGGCACGTACGTCAATTGTCCCAGATATTGTGTGAATGCCATATCTGTATTGGAATCGATGCTCTGATCTGATTCCAATTTTCAAAAAATATGTGTTGATGGCCGATGTCCGATCGCTCGGACATCTGGCACATCAAATTTAAAGTTTCATTATTCCTAAGATGTCCATCAATCCGGTAGCAAGGACCAAAGCCAGCCCTATTGGACATACCCATTTGATCATGATCTCGAACATCTTTTTGGCTTTGAACTGTCCGCTGCTCTCGACCTCATCCGTGATGAATTTCGTACCGACAACGAATCCGATGAAGATACATGTCAAAATCGCAACGATTGGCATGAGGATGTTGTTGGATATGAAGTCGAAGAAGTCAAGGAACGTCTGTTCTTCGGTAAGGAATGTAATATGATCGAGAGGACCGAATCCGAGACAGGATAGTGTTCCGAGTCCGACGATGAGTGCGGTGACGATTGCGGATGCGACGTAACGACTCATATTAGCTTTCTCGGTAAGCACATAGACCAATGCCTCCATGAGAGAGATGGCGGAAGTCAGTGCTGCAAAGATGACCAAGAGGAAGAACACTGCTGCAATGAAGTTTCCTGCAGGCATTGCTGCGAACACTTCAGGCAATGAGACGAACATCAAGGTAGGTCCACTCTTGATCGGGATTCCGACCGCAACGACAGTGGGGACGATGAGCAATCCAGCAAGGAGTGCGGCACCGGTATCTATCATACTGACATTACGTGCAGATTTTTCAACATTCACATCTTTCTTCATGTATGCACCATATGTGATGGTGATACCCATTGCGAGGGACATGGAATAGAACAACTGTCCGACGGCTGCGAGGATGGTCTTCGCACTGATATCCTCGATATGGGGGATGAGGTAATATTCGAGACCTTCACCGATTCCATCAAGGGTGAATGAGAATATGGTGATTCCGATGAGCATGATGAACAATGCGGGCATTAGGATCTTGCTGACCCTTTCGATTCCTTTCTGTATGCCACCAAGGACGACGATGACCACCAATGCGACGAATACAAGGAACCAGGTCATGGGGTTATCGAATACTCCGGGGAGGTTCGATGAGATGAAACCTATGAAGAAGGTTCCATTGACTGCATCTCCATTGCCGATGGTGTACTCGACGAAGTACTTGGTGACCCATCCACCGATGACGCAGTAGTATGGGACGATGATTGCAGGGACCAATGCGGCCAGCCATCCGATAAACCTCCATCTCTTATCGATGGATCCGAATGCTTCGAAACAACTCTTGCCGGTCCTCCTACCGATGCAGACCTCCGCGACCATCAATGAGAAACCGAATGTGATCGCTAGGATGACATAGGTGAGGATGAATGCTCCTCCTCCGTATTCTGCTGCAAGATATGGGAAGCGCCAGAGGTTACCGAGACCGACAGCGGATCCGGCCATCGCAAGGATGAATCCGAGTCTTCCGGTAAATCCAATACTCTTGTCACTATCTGACATAATGTGTAGTAAAATCTAATGGAATATATACTATATCTGAAATTCGTAAATAATTCATATCAAATTTAACGTTATTCGTAGAATTAAACGCGTAAAAAAACGAATATCGTATCGGGAAATCCATCTGGCTCATGGAAATACTTTCATTTGTAAACCATTCAGGGCCATCGGTATATAGCATGATGTATTCCTCTGTCCGATGAATGGTAAGAGGGATCACGGAGGTAAATCGAGGCCTGCACCAAGACCATGGATCGAACAGATGCAGATGCGTTTCGGCGATAGGTTGTACAACGTCCGTGAAGCAGCCCTTACCAGGGATGGTGCCGTTCTAAGAGACTTCGTCTATCAACGTTCCGAACTATCCGATTCCACTTCCTTTTCCAGGATCATCACATTCGATACGGAATGTTCCGTGAACTATGCTGACTATTGCGAGATGTGTTCATTCGGTTATGCGGAGTACGATCTCGATGGGAATGAGTTGGCGAGAGAGGAGATCTACATCAAGGCCAGGGAGCCCAAGGGTAGGTTGAAGGAGAAGTGTCAGGCGGACTATTCAAAGTTCAAGGATGCGCCTTCATGGAGGCAGCAGTACGCTAGGATCCGTGAGATCCTCACCAGAAAGGATACCGTTTACATCGCACACAGTTCCAAGTCCGACATTGGATTCATCATGATGATGAACCGCCGTCGCGAGACCGATCAGTTCTATTTCAGGGTCTATGATACCCTGGAGATGTTCAAGTCCGCTATGCCAGATATGGAGAAGTACAATCTACCGTTCCTTGCAGAGACTCTTGGTATCGAGCATGACGCTCATGTCTCCCTTTCTGATGCCATAGTATGTTTCAAGGTCCTTCAGAGGGCTGCCGAGATGAACGATACCGACATCAAAGGTATGTTCAGTAAATATGAGAAAGTCTCCCTTTCCGATTCTATCGATGTCCTGAGGGATTTCATCCGCAGCGATAGGAGACATCAGTTAACCAAGATCAAGGAGTCCGAGTACAATCCCATAAGGGGTCCATTGACCGGTCTCCGTTTCGCATCCGATGATAGGATGGAGAAGTCGGATCCGGAAGCGATATTGGAGTTTGCTAGACATGTCATCAAGAATGGCGGTTCGTACGTTTCCGGATTGACGAATGCCAACGTCTACCTCTGGGATGGTGACAAGAACAGTCGCTCCTATCATTTCGCGTTACGTCTGGTGAAAGAGGGTGCGGATCTGGAGATCCTGAAGGTCGATGAGGCGTTGGATGGCAGGTACGGCGAATTCCCGGATGTATGTTGGGAATTACAGAAATGACATGGTCGATAGCTATCGTTAAATCCTGTCATTGAATGGATATCTTATGCCCGGTAGTTTCGACGAATCATTTGAATTGGCTGAGGAGCTTTTCAGAGACAAACATTATTCTGAATCGTTGAGGTATTACCGTAAGGCAGCCTATGCCGGCCATGCACCATCGCAGTGCAGGATGGGGGAGATTTATTACAAAGGATTGGGCGTCAAGAACAATCCGATAGAAGCCATAAATTGGTTGAAGCAGTCCTCCGAGGCGGGATACGATCAAGGCACATATCTGCTGGCACATCTCTATGAGCATTGTTTCGGGTGGGATGCGTATGGTGGACAGGCATTCCAGTTGTACGCACAGGCAGCGGAGAGGGACCATCCTGCCGCATGTGCAGCACTGGGTCTTTGTTATCGTGCCGGTCTCGGTACCGATCAGAATCTGGAATTGGCTGCTAAGTGGTTCATAAGGGCTGCCGAACTCGGCGATCCCGATGGACAGTTCAGGTTGGCATGCTGTTACCGTGACGGTGTGATATTGGAGAGGGACCCAGAATCCGCATTTGTTTGGTTCTCCAAGGCCGCGGAGCAGGAACATCCAGATTCCATGGCTTGCTTGGGCACCTGTCTCATTACAGGCTTCGGAACGGAGAGGGACCTATCATTGGCCGAATATTGGTTCACTAAGGCAGGTGATGCAGGAAATGTGGATGCCATGGCATGTTTGGCACATCTCATTGAAGGTAGGGATCCAGAATTGGCCGTCGAGAAGTACAGGAAGGCCGCGGAGCAGGGCAGTGCATTGGCACAATATGGTCTGGGTCATTGTTATAGGTTCGGCAAGGGCGTAGAACAATCGCCGGAGAAGGCGATCAAATGGTTGAAGAATGCCGCATACAATGGTGTGAAGGATGCGATGTTGGAACTGTCCCAATGTTACAGGGAAGGGTTCGGCACACCTGTGAACGAGAATGATGCGGACAGGTGGGAGAAAGAGGCAATGAGGTTATGATCTATCGTTCGAGATTCGCTCCTATATTGATTTCACCATTGATACTTGTGCCATTTGCACCCTTATTGGGGTGGAATCTCATAGGTAACGTCCTGGCATTTACCGGTCTCCTTTTGGAGGCGATACTTCTGTTCGTATGGTTGTGCATCAGATACGAGTTGACCGAAGACGGTCTATTCATTCTGGACGGTATGTCCGCTGAGAACTCCTTCATCAATTATTCAGTGATACAGAAGGTCGAGAAGAGGGACGGTCTTGCATTGGAACTGGTCGCAGGTACGTCATACAAACGTGTGGCCATCTATGTCGATGGGAAGGTGCGTGTCCAGGTGTCTCCGAAGGATAGGGATGGGTTCATTGCGGAGATTGAATCCAGGATTGCAGGATCCGGAAGATGATACCGTCCTGTTCATATCCTTTGTATGCAATCGGGTACCATGGCTCATGTGAACAGGAAGGCAGCCGAGAAGGCGAAGGAGACGAAGATCTACGGACATCTCATTAAGAGGACCATCAGAGGTCTGTTCGTGGATGTGACGTCCGAAAGTCCAAGCATCTCTGCTGCCGATGTGCAGAGCGATGCGGCCCTCAGAAGGGTCATGAAATGCGGTCGTCTTCAGAGGGCAGTTAAGAAAGTGGGTGGAAAGGAATTCTCTTTCATCTATGACGCGAACTTCATGCGTTCCAAGCTGTTACGTTTCAGTGCGTTCGATGTTCGCGATGATGTCCTAGAGTCTGAGTACATCCTTGGTAACCTGTTCATCTGTGCAGAGGATATGGAGACCAATCTCACTGATGACGATTTCCATTTCATCGTAAAACAATCGGTCGCTGCAAGATGGGGCGCATCCGGTGCATCCATGCCGATAGTCCTGATCGGAGACAAGGAGTTCGAATCCACCGACGAAAATGCTGCACATCTAGAGAAGATCAACGAGCTGTTGGATATCGTACGTGAGATGGCCAAGGACGACTGATGGTGTTTGTATGTGTGCCAGATATCATATGACTGTTCTCTGTGGAGGTAAGTCTATGATGTTGGCACCATTGACGCCCTATGATATCGACCTATTGCGTTCCGCAGATGTACTGGGTCATTGTGTTCTGAGATCCAGTGAAGAGATGCTCGAGTTCATGTACGAGGACATCAAGCTCACGTTGTATCGCAATGGGAATCTGATGTTCTACCATTATACGGACATAGAGCATGGATACAAGATTGCGGATATGGTGCTGGATATGTTGACTGCATGAGATCTGTCTTCAATATGATTGTCGATCTCTTGTCTTTGTGAAATGCAGAATATCTTTTGAACATCGTAGAATATCAGAGCGATTATTCTGTTGTACTTCTATACACATCACTTATTCCCCTTATTTCAGTCTGGGTAACTATGAAATTACGAATATCGTAGAATTGCTACGAAAACAGTTATTGTTTTGAGAAGTATTATTATAGGGATAGCCAGATACAAAAACGCAATATTAAAAGGTGTATCTTTATGAAGAACCTTAAGAAGACATTGATTACCGCAGCGATCGTTCTGTTGGCAGTCATCATCCTGTTTGCGATATTCGAACCGGATTACACATATGTAGGTGGCGAAATCGTTTCATATGGATGGTGGGCTCTGTTGCCACCAGTCATCGCAATTTCACTCGCGTTGATAACAAAGGAAGTCTATCCTTCCTTGTTTGTTGGAATCCTTTCTGGAGTCATCATATACTCCAAATTGGACATTGTAACATTTTTGAAGACCTTGATTTATAACCCCGAAGGAAGTGAGGTCACAACAGGTGTGTTCTACAACACACTCACTAATCCTGGGTACCTCTGTATCATTCTCTTCTTGATTTCACTTGGTGCACTCGTTTGCCTCATGAAACATTCCGGTGCATCCAAGGCATTCGGAGACTGGGCAAGAGTGAAAATCAAGACCCGTTCTGGAGCATCTCTTTCAACGATGCTTCTTGGTATCTTCATTTTCGTTGATGACTACTTCAACTGTCTCACTGTCGGAAGTGTTATGAAGCCTGTCACCGACGAGCACAAGATTTCTCGTGCAAAGCTTGCATACATCATCGATTGTACAGCAGCACCTATTTGTATCCTCGCACCCATCTCATCCTGGGCAGCGGCTGTTTCCGAGTTTACGGATGGTACTGGTTATTCCGGTATCGGTCTTTTCATGCAGGCCATCCCTTACAACTTCTATGCATTGTTTACATTGGTGATGGTCGTTATCATCTCCGTTTTTGCAATCGATTACGGACTCATGAGGAAACATGAGATCAATGCAATCAAAGGAGATTTGTTCTCCGGAGCAAAGATTGAGGATGCAGAAATCGAAGTGGAAGCAAACCCTCTTGGAAAAGTCATGGATATGGTTGCACCGATTCTGATCCTTGTTGTGGTCTGTGTCACAATGATCCTTTACACTGGTGGAATCTTTGATGGAAAGACTTTCATCGAGGCATTCGAAGATTGTGATTCCCCTACTGCACTTGCAATTGGTGGATTCATTTCTCTTCTGCTCACTATGATCTACTACTGTGCAAGAAAACTCACTACTTCAAATCAGTGCTTTGAATCGATTCCAGATGGATTCAAGGCGATGTTCTCTGCGATCTTCATTCTGATTTTCGCATGGTCACTCAATGATCTGACAGGTCAGCTTGGTGCAGATGTGTACATCCACGATCTTATGGCAAACGGTGCAGAGGGACTTATGAATTTCTTGCCAGCTGTTATCTTCGTGGTTGCAGGATTCCTTGCATTCTCGACTGGAACCTCTTGGGGAACATTTGGAATTCTTATTCCGATCGTCACCTCTATCTTCGATCCCAGTGATCCTCTCTTCATCATTGGAATGTCTGCATGTCTTGCAGGAGCTGTCCTTGGAGATCACGTCTCGCCTGTTTCCGATACCACCATCATGGCAAGTGCCGGAGCACAGTGTGAGCTGTTGACCCACGTCAACACCCAGATTCCCTATGCGTTGACCGTTGCAGGTGTTGCATTTATCTGTTATATCATCGCAGGTTTCGTACAGAACCCCATCGTGCCTCTGATTGTCGGAGTCATACTGTTGTTTGCAGTACTCATGTTCATCAAGTACTACGTGTACAAGGGAATCACTCCTGAACAGGAAGCGATGCAGTAAGTGTGAGGTTTACACCTCCACAAAACAATTTATCGGGGATTTCCCCCACCCCTTTATTTTCATCTGAGTCAGACTTATAATCACATTCGTTCATTCGTGTATATGGCCAAATATATCTGTACTCTCTGTAAGTATGTGTACGACGAGGATGTCGGTATTCCAGAGAAGGGGATCGCACCCGGTACCAAGTGGTCGGACCTTCCGGATGATTGGGTATGTCCCCTCTGTGGTTCACGCAAGAAGGATTTCGAATTGATGGGGGAACAAGCATCCGTTCCGACATCTGTGAAGGATGAGAAGCCAGAACCCAGGGTCGTCAATACCGGTTCCGAACTCGATGGTACCGTCAAAGTCCCTGCAGGATACGGTGATGACGATCTCCGTGCACTCTCATACGCTGAAGCCGCGGTATTGTGTTCCAATCTCTCCAAGGGTTGTGAGAAGCAATATCTGATGGAGGAGTCCGCAGCTTTCAAGAAGATCTCCGACTACTACATGTCCAAGGCGGGTACTGTGGAAGGAACCTTCGATGACCTCATGGCATTGATCGAAGAGAATCTATCCACCAACGATGAGGCTCTGAGGATCGGAAAGAAGTCCGGCGATCGCGGAGCATATCGCGTCACATTGTGGAACAACAGTGTGTCCAAGATACTCGCATCATTGTTGCAGAGGTTCTCCGATGAGGGTAACGCGATGTTGGAGAACACCAACATCTACGTATGCGACATCTGTGGATTCATCTATGTAGGGGACGAACCTCCTGCGATCTGTCCGATCTGCAAGGTTCCGAGTGTGAAACTCCTCAAGGTAAGGAGGGATTGAAATGCGTGCAATCAGAAACAGCGCAATTTGTCTGAAGGATTGTCTTTGTCTCTACATCTGTCCAACCGGTGCGACGGATACCGAGACCGGACAGATAGATGCAAACAAATGTACCGGTTGCGGAATGTGCGCAAGGGCATGCCCTGCACATGCGATCACGATCGTACCTAAGGTCTACCCGGTCCAGCAGCCCAAGACGAAGAAGGTCGTCGAACCGCTCTATGTACTGGCAAAGAGTTGGGCCAAGGGCGAATTGATCGCGGATTCGCTGAGCAGGTCAGAGAATCCTGTGGAAAGACAGTTCGCAGTGGCATTGAGGGAATCCTTCCGTCGTCAGGGGGAGGACCTGTTCCGTGAGGCAGGATACATGCTTCCGCAGTCCAAGAACGTACGTGAGATGTTGATGAACATGATCATGAATGAGATGGATCCCAACTTCCCGAAGGATGCGGCATTGAAACTGTTGCAGTTGCTTCAGGAACAGGACAGGTAAACTCAGACACTTTCATATCGGAGGATGCGATGGTACCTCCGATGTGGAAGATAGGCGACCTTGAAATGGATGGGCGTGTGATCCTTGGTCCGATGGCCGGATTCACGTCACGCGGTTACAGGGATTTCATGGAACCGTTCGGGGTCGCCGCATCCGTCACCGAGATGACGTCCGATATGGGCATCATCCATGGTGCCAGCCGTACAGAGGACTCCTTCGTGATGTTCGAATCCGAAAGGCCTACGGGCCTCCAGCTGTTCGGACACGACCCGGAGTCCATGGCCAAGGCGGCGGTACGTGCCCTCGAGATCAATCCGAACATAGCATTCTTCGATGTAAACATGGGGTGTCCTGTACCAAAGGTATCCCGTAGCGGTGCCGGATGTGTCCTGATGAAGGATCCTAAACTATGCGGAGAGATTGTCCGTCAAATGAAGCGTGCCGTGGATGTACCAGTCACCGTCAAGTTTCGCTTAGGTTGGACCGCATCCACCATGAATTACATGGATGTCCTGGAGGAGACCGTGTCCGCAGGTGCGGATGCCGTCACGTTACATCCCAGGACACGTGATGAGAGGTACCTCGGCACTCCCCATTACGATCTGATAGAAGGTCTGGGTAAGGAGCTATCCGTTCCACTGATCATATCCGGGAATATCTTCTCGTTGGATGATGCGATAATAGCCAAACGCGTATCCTGTGCGGAGGGTATCATGGTGGCACGTGGCGGTGTCGGTAATCCATTCCTGGTCAGACAGATCGACACTTACTTCAGGGAAGGTACAAGGTTGGAGAATCCCACCATATCCCAGCAGGTCCACTGGTGTCTGGAACTCGCGGATCTGTTGATCGAGGAGAGGGGTGATGTCGAGGCGATGGCACGTATGAGGAGCATGGGTCCCAAATTCATTGCGGGTTGTGATGGGTCCAGGGAGTACAGGTATCTTCTCGCCACCGAGACCGTCGATCGTGATTCGTTGTTGGACCTTCTGATGGAGGTCGAACACTATCTTGGGGATCAGAGGATACATGTCTATACATTCCTGGATTGTTTCAGGGACCTATAGACAGGGTCATAAGCACATATTGCATCTGGGTCATCATGGAACCGAGGTTCAGGACGGCCGAGAGGAAGGATGTGGGTCTCATATTGGATTTCATCCGTGCACTCGCTGAGTATGAGGGTATGATCGACCAGGTCGTTGCGACCGAATCCCTTCTTGAGGAACAGATGTTCGATCACGGCAAGGCAAAGGCCATCTTCGTTATGGAGGGTGACAAGGAGGTCGGATTCGCTCTATATTTCTGCAATTTCTCCACGTTCCGTGGTCGTGCCGGATTGTACCTGGAGGACCTCTTCGTGTTGCCGGAATATCGCGGTAAGGGATACGGTAAGGCATTGATCAGCAAGCTGGCACAGATGGCTGCGGACAGTGGGTGCGAGAGGATGGAGTGGTGGTGTCTCGATTGGAACGAACCGAGTATCGAGTTCTACAAGGCCTTGGGTGCCATACCTATGGACGAGTGGACCGTATACCGTTTGACTGGGGACGAACTGAGGAAATTCGGCTCGAATTGATATCTTTATAAAAGAGCATCATAATCTACAACCATGTTCACGGATTTGGAAAAACCTAAATCACTATCCATAGGTGACGAGTTCCCCGCATTCGAGTTACAGGACGAGAACGGTGATCCGGTCAGTATCGATGACCTGAAAGGAAGGAGATTCGTCATGTTCTTCTACCCCAAGGACAACACCTCAGGTTGTACCAGGGAGGCAAAGGAGTTCACGGAGGCCTTACCGCTGTTCGAGGAAAAAGGTGTCCTTCTGTTCGGTGTCAGCAAGGATTCCGTGAAGTCCCACAGGAACTTCATCGATAAACAGGAACTCGGTGTGAGGTTGTTGAGCGATCCCGACCATGTCCTCATGGAGAAGGTGGGTGCATGGGGCCCCAAGATCGCCTATGGTAGGGCGTCAGTCGGTGCGATAAGGACCACCGTTTCCGTCGATGCGGATGGTATCGTCGACAACATCTGGAGAAACGTACGTGTCCCCGGACATGTGGAGGATGTCGTTGCCCATATCACATCGTGATACCTCACTGGCACACCTTTCGGTGTGCTCTCCTCATTGGAAAATGGTTTATATACGGTGATTCTAGGTCCTTTCGAGATTCATGGAGGAGACCGTTCTACTTACCGTCATGGCGACATACACGCTCCTTGCGGCGTTGTGTTCCATTCTTTTCAACAGGCTCAAGTTGCCTGCACTGATAGGTTACCTTGTCGCAGGAATCATCGTGACCAATGCATTCACCGTGACCGAGGATTGGCACTCCGTCGTCGAGATCCTATCGGACATAGGTCTGGTCATGCTGATGTTCAGTATAGGTATGGAGATCGATATCAGCAAGGTGTTGACCCAGGGCAAGTTCGCTATAAAGATCGCACTGATCCAGTTACCGCTTCTTGTCATTGGTGGAATGGTGCTCGGTCCCGCCCTCGGTTTCGGTTTTGTCCAGAGTATCGCACTCGGTGCGATCATATCCGGTTCATCCACCGCGGTCGTCCTTGCCGTTCTGAAGACCAAGGATATCCTTACAAGTGAACAGGTAGAACTCCTCATACTCATCACCATCATGGAGGATATCGGTCAGGTCATCATCCTTTCGATGATCACTCCTCTCCTCGCAGGTTCCACCATGGATACCACTTCCTTGATCGTGATGATCGTCTCCATCATCGCATTCATGGCGATCAGCCTGATCATCGGATTGAAGTTCGTTCCGAGGATCATCAACTGGGTCTCCGATAATGTGACCAAGGAGGTTTTGGTGATCTTCGCTGTGGGACTTGCATTCGGAATGGCCATCCTCTCCGTTCAGGTCGGACTCTCCATGGCGATCGGTGCATTCCTGATGGGAATGATGATCTCTCCCTGTAAGTCATGTGAGAGCATCAATCACAGGATCGAACCTATGAAGGACCTGTTCATGGCGATGTTCTTCATCTCGGTGGGTATGGAGATCCATATCGATGTCATCCTGGACAACATCCCATTGATACTGATCATCTATCTCATCTTCGCCATCCTAAAATGGAGTACGGTCACCCTTGGATATTGGATATGTGATGCCGATTCGAAGGTCGGATTCATGTCTGCCATCAGTCTCATCGCGATGGGAGAGTTCGCCTTTATAATTGCTAAGGAAGCGTATGATTTCGGAGTGTTCACCGATTCGATGTACACTGCCGTCATCGGAGCCGCATTGGTGTCCATGGTGATGTTACCGTTCCTTACAGGGTCCGCCAACAGGTTGTGGGCTGCAGGTGCGGACCATATGCCAACTCCAATCAAGAAGGTGGGTGCGATCCTCAGTAATACCAGGGACGACATCTTCGAAGGGTTCGAGAACTCTTCCAATATGACCAAGAAGGCCTTCAATAAGGGAATGGGTCACGCGTACTTCAACATCATAGTCATCGTCGTTATAGAGATCGCGTTCTTCTGGTTGTTCGATCTTGCATCGGTGTGGTTGCATGAGGCGTTCGGTGGTCAGCTCCTTTGGTGGGAGATCGGTCTTGTCGTGCTCAACCTGTTCATGTTGATGCCTCCGACCGCACGTTTCATCGCCAATGCGAAGGTCGTATCGGGATTGATCCTCAACAGTTGTTCACATATCAGTATGATCCGTGGACACGACCGTTCGAGCAATTTCTTCAATTCTCTGTACAGATTGAACACCTTCGTCGTCATGCTCGCCATCGATTTCATAATCGTTCTGATCGTCCCCAACCCATTGGGATTGGTGGAGCATTTCATTTGTCTGATCGTTGCACTGTTCTTTGTCTACATCGCATACAGGAAGGCACGCAAAGATGCGAATGCACCCCTTCCGGAGCTCGTGTGTCCGATTCCCGATGTCGATGATGAACAGAGCCTCATTCAGGATGGGGGGATGAACGATGACGTCGATGGGCAGACATCCGTTCCTATGATAAGCGATGAAGATATAATTGAAGATAAGGAGGATTGAATATGTCGAACCCATTCAAAATATATTTCGATACCACATTGAATGTTCCGGAGGTCAAGGTCAGTTTCAACGGAGGGAAAATGATAACGCTGATAAACCACGAGGTCACCGAGGTCGATATCGAACCGGGAAGGTACACATTACGTGCAATCTACAATCTCCCGTTCTCCTCCACACAGATGGAGTTCGATAGAGAGGTGGATACAGTCATCGAAGCTGGTTTCGATTACGAAGCCAAGATCTGTATCGTCCTGAAGAACTTCAATTTCCTCAAAATTTACGGTGAAAGGAACGCTGACAGTTGTTGCTGAAGGGAAGACGAAGGGTCTGCATCCTATTCGGATGCCTCCCCTTCGAATCCTTGTTTCACATTTCCGCTTCTGTCTGACGGAAGTTCACTGCAGGACAGGGTCCAAGACATTCCTGGCATCTGATGCACTCGTCGGGGTCGATCTCCACCCTTCCGTTCTCCATGCGGAGTGCCCCTGTTCGCATCTTGCGACACAGAGTGAGCATCCTACGCACTGTTCGGACCTGATGATGAGTTCGAACAGTTTGTCGATGTTCATCCTCGCATCGTTCTCTACATTGGCTTTGGAGATGATGGAGCCTTCACGGTAGACGGTCATGTTGTTGATCGTCAACCATTCCCCACTCTCGTCGATCCCTACCTTGGAACCGAGGATGTGTCCGAATCCCTCCAGCCTCTCTATGTCCACTGGCCTTGAGAGTGCGGCCTCGATGCTGAATCCGATGACGCAAGGTGAATAGCCTTCCTGCACGTTCATGAAGAGCGGTCCCTTCTCCGGGGCCTTGGTCTGGCGGGTAAGGTCCTTGATGTCCTTTCCGGTGACCTTCGTGACCTCCTCTCTGATGGATTGTGGTGCGTTCTTCCATCTCCACAATGCGTAATCCTTCCATTCAGCGGGAAGTCCCCTATCTTCGATGTACTTGTCGAGGTATTCCTCCCACTGATCGTATCTGGAGGAGTTTCCTGCGACGATCTCCAGTTCGGAGAGGTCCGATGCGGGACAGAGGAAACATCCTATCCTATCGAGTCCGCGGGTGTACCATACGTTGTACGGTGCCTTCTTGTAGAATATGTAGAACCAGACATGGAGCGCGTTCCAGCTCTGGATGGGCGATGCACCGGTCTGACCGGGGGTCCAGGGGTTCACCCATATCCTACCCTTGTCGTGTCTGGCCTCGGATTCGTATTTCCTCTGTCCGATGAACGAGAGGACTCCGTCGGGGAAGTTCTTCATGATGGCCCCGACCGTTGGTCCGAGCTTGTTGGTCTTACAGCACCATCTGAAATCCTTTGCAGGTGGGCCGAAGTGCACCAGGTTTCCGAAGAACGCATCGGTAGGCGCCTTCTCCTCGATGAGTTCCAATCCGTACTTCTCCACGACCTCATGGACGTGGTCGACGGTCTCATCGAATTCGAGTCCTGTGTTGACGAAGAGGACAGGGAGCTTCAATCCTGCATCCACGCTGAGGAGGAGTGTTGCAAGACTGTCCTTTCCTCCGGAGAACGAGACGATCGCGGGTTTCTCATACTTCGCGATGGTCTTGTGCATGAATGATGTGGCCTCATCGATCCTCTCCTGGATGATCTTCTCGTTGGCCTTGACCACCTCGTCCCAGGTATATTCCTTGTCGGAGATCTGTGGTTCCTCGGGCTTGTAGTGTTTGGTCTTGACGGCAACGCCCTTTTCGGATGCGATCATCTCCGCTGCATCCATCCTTGCGACACCGGTCGCGATCGCCTTGCGGTCGGATGTGATTATGACCACTTCATCACCAATCTTCACGTCTGGGCTGGCATCTATCACACCGGGTGCCATGAGGTTCTTGGAATCCTGAACGAATCTGATTGCCGAATCGTCGATGACCACATATCCTTTGGACATGACGGGTGCGATCCTAATGGAGCTTTGGATGCGGTTGATGAGTCTCCAGCCTTTCCCAAGGTCGTACCTGATGCTACCGATTGTACGTCCGTCGATGATGAACTCATCCATCCTATCGAGGGATGGGGCCTTGTTCATGAAGACGGGGTGGCCGTCGGGAAGCATGGCGATGCCGCATCCGGGACCGTATTGTTCGTCCGCAAGTCTCCTTATGAGGTCGATGTCATGTTGGAATGCGGGTCTGACATCTCCCGGAGGGGTCAGGTCCACTTCACGGCTGTCCTTTCCGCAGACAGGACATTTCATCGTCTCTAGGACCGGCAGGTTACAATCATCGCACCACCTGAGGTGGTTCTTTCCCAAACGAACGGCTGGCATCGTATCTGGGATATTGTTGGAGATAATAACTATGACGGTATGTCTGTCCTATGTTGGGATCACGGTCCTGTGATCACCCAGATACCTTTGGGTCCACCGATGCGTCAGATCTTCCTCTTATCCTTGAGTTTGTTCACCGTGCGCATTATGGTACTTTTGGACAGGGCGATTTCTGAGTCAATTATTCTATGGTCACCTTCATTTTTGGACATCATGCCTATGATCATATCCTCTAGAGGGATCTTAAGGTGTGCCGAGAGTGCTCACGATCACTCTGCTGCGGTCGACTCCCTCCGTTATCTTTGGATTGGAAAGTCCACTCTCCATACATACTGGATTATCCTGTACAATCCGCTTCCGGAACGCTCCACAAAACTGCATAGTATGGATATTTTTGACAATTGATGGTTATGAATACATATGTCCATCATACATCAATCGAATGCTATGACCATCGTGTAGATTCCAGTGGTGTTAGGTTTGTGATATACCTTCTTCAGTTCCATGTCGGAGGACATCGTGGGTGACGTACCTATCGCCTTACAACATCCTGGCACATTCTCACAGATCTCTGGTATGTCTATCGGATAGAGGACGAACGATTCCTCTCCTTTTCCGACGATGTTTGGGAATACGATGAAATCGTCGGAGATCCAGATGACATCATCCCTATCCTTGTACGATTCGATCTCGTTCGGGTGGAGGGATGTTCCCATGATCGTTCCGTCGGATGACATGAGTTTGACGATGGATCTCTTTCCGAAGAGGTACGTGTCATCATAGAATACGCACATCCTGTGCTTACATTCCATAGCTATGTCGAACCCGATGTTCTTGTATTCGTTACGTATCGTGGTCCTCACGGATTTCTCAATGTCCCAGATGTTGTTGGACACATCATCGTCCATCTCGAAGACATCGATGATCCCTTCGACTGTTCTGAGGTAGTCGACCATATCCTCTACGAGACCCATAGTTGGAAATTCACGTCTACACATATATGTATAACTAATGTGCCAGCACCCTATTATATAGGTTCACATCGATACATCATTAGGTGGATTTATTGACTAACACTGTAGTCGCACATATGAAGACCTGCCATAAGACCAACAAGGTGACCGTATGGATGAAGGATGATGGTAATCTTGGTGTGAAGATCGTATCCGACTGCCCTCATGTCAGAGATTACGCAGCCAAATTGACCGAGATCTCCATGGACGATGTGGTCAGTTTTGCAGGAAGTAAGGTCGTTGACCCGGATATCAGGGCAACACTGTCAGTTCCCTGCCTCACGCCCATTGCGGTCTTCGAAGCGGCATGGTTGGAACTCGGAATGCTCTCCAAGAACCTCGTCAAGGGGATCGGAGAGAACAGCGTCTCGTTCCACCCTGACATCGATCTTGAAGAACTCTGAAACCCTCACTGATCGGGGGATATCCCCCTCTCAGTACAATTCATAGGCTTTTGGCCAATTCTTTCGTTTCCTGGATCTTGGTCGTCAGACCTTCCAGTCCACATTTCCTGCAGTCGTGCTTCAATCTGAGTTGGTCCGCCATCTCCTTAGATTTCTGTTCGTAGTACTCCTCGTTACCGATACCGCTATCGATGAACAGACATCTCTTGTAGGAATCGAAAAGGATGTCCAAGAAGAACTGTGGGTCCACACCCTCGACGGAATCCAGATGCATCTCCTTGATGAGGCCGTTCGTACCCTCCAATGCCCAACCAGGTGATGAGAACCATGTACCAGCGCACTTGCGTTTCTCTGCGTTGTACTCCTGTGTGGTCAGAAGCACCTCGATGCAGTCCGCGCCCTTCAACATGACCGTCGGTATCTTCAGGTCATTGACCACGCCGTCCAGGGATTGACATGTGGCATATCCTAGGAACACTGCATCAAGCTGCCCTTCGTACTTGTTGACTGTCTCGATGATGACCGCACGCATGTGTGGGGGGTCCTCGTGCAATGCAAACTCAAGATATTCTTTGACGATGAAATCTGGATCATCCTTTGTGAGGAACTCTATCTCAGGTTTCAGGATGTCACATGCTATGATGCCCAGCTTCATGCGTTACGCATCGACTCCTGTATATATGGGGGTATGTCGACACCATGATCCCGACTTAGCCAGACATCTTATTTTATGGTGATTTTCCCCAAGACTATACATTTTTTCCATTGTGTTTTGAAATGATGGCTTTTCGACGTTTCGTGTGGGTAACGTCGAAAGTGCTCGCAGTCAGCTTAGACTGTTCGCTCATTCGGTCTGTTTCATGTCGGACCGGGCCTTGCTGCCCCAAGGCCGCGACTGAGTATGTTCCTTGCTGCGTTGACGTCCCTGTCCAATCTTAGATTGCAATGGGGACATTCGTGTATACGGACATTCAGGTCCTTCTTGACCATACATCCGCATCCTGAGCAAAGGTTGGATGTGTTGCGTGGGTCCACACGGGATACGGAGGTACCGGCGCATTCTGCCTTGTACTCCACCTTCGTCATGAACGTGCTCCACGCAGCATCCCTGTAGAGTTTCTTCATAGTTCTTGAATTCGAATCCCTCATCATCCTGAGGATGTCGAGGTTCTCGGCATAGATGTCGCCGTGATTGTATACTATCTCCGATGTCGATTTGTGGTATAGATCCCTTCTATGGTTCCTCCATCTCTTGTATCCGTGGGACAGTCTTCTTTTCAAGGATTGGTATTCGTGCGATCTATCGTGATTCGGATCGTCGTTCTCCATGTCGGATATCCTCTTCTGTAGTTTGGATACGACCTTCTCCTTCTTACGGTACGTATTATCGTTCGGTATCTTGGTCCCGTCGGACAATGCGATGAGGTTCTTCAATCCGAGATCTATGCCTATGGGTTTCATGGTCTCATCGGGATTCTCGATGGACATGAAGTGTTCTTGGTAGGATCTCATCCTCCATACTATGCACACCTTCCAATCATAGTGATCTCCGATCTTGGTACGAGAAACGGTAGCGGTCTTCATCACACCCGGTATTCTGAACCTGTTTCCGAACCTTAGATGTCCGATCTTTCCCAAGCGTATACGGTCGAATCCCTTCTTACTACCGGGTTTGTACTTCTTCCCGTTCTTATCACAGAAACCGTATCCGGTATTCTGTGGGTATGTGAAGGAATCGTAACCGTTCTC
>SUSY01000019.1 GCA_015063185.1 Thermoplasmata archaeon | reverse complement strand
GGTGGATCCGCTCATGTGCCCTCCCTTCAGGAGGACGGACGAGGAATCCTTACCGATGATCTCGCATGCGTAGATCGCATCCCTCTCGTTGTTGATCCTTATTCCGGAGAGGACCTCCGCTTCATGTTTGTTAGGCGTGATCAGTTCGCAGATCGGAATGAGTTTTCTCTTGATCGCTTTGACCAGGTCGTCCCTTGCGAGGGAATCTCCTACTCCCGCGACAAGCACAGGATCGATTATCAGGGGCATGTCATGGTCCTCCAGGAGGTCCGCGACGAGCTCTGCGATCTCTGCACTGTAGAGCATACCTGTCTTGACAGCCTTGATGTCGACATCCTTCAGCACAGCCTCGATCTGGTCCTGGACCATGTCGGTGGGCATGGGATAGATGCTTTCGACCGCTGTCGTATTCTGGGCCGTGACAGCGGTGATGGCTGCACAGCAGTGAACGTCCAATGAACTCATGGCCTTGATATCGGCCTCGATGCCTGCGCCTCCGACGGAGTCTGAACCCGCTATGGTTAGTGCGCATCTCATGCTCGTCCCTATCCCTTTACCTTATTTATACCCTGATTAGGCGGAGCGGATGTGCCACGACCCCACACGTACCACATCATCATCCAGCCAACATATAAATCGGAGTTTGGCATCAAGACGCGTATGAGCAAGGCCCACAGCTATCACTTCATCTTCAAGGACGGTACGGAGTACAAGGATCTCATCCCCGCATTCCCCGATGTCCTCGGAATCATCCTCAAGGAGAATGACCACTTCCAGGGCAACGAACCTTCGGATGAGGAGAACCGTGAGATGTTCGCATTGCTCAATCTTCAGGATCTCCAGGAGAACAGGAAGCCGGAGGGATACAACCGTAAGGGAAAGTACAGGCTCATGTTCCCGATGGACCGTGTGGAGATCTACATCAAGAGTTCGGTGGCCAAGCCTGTCGACATCAAGCGTGTCGCAGAGAAGGTCAAGGAGATCCTTTCCGCTTCTGGACTCGTTTTCACCACTTCCGAGGACGACGGTATAGAGCTTGTCTAAATACCAGTAGGTCGATGGATTTCCTGTGATTGGCACCATCGTGGTCAATGTATCACGTCATGTGCCGTCGATTCTATGGGGGCCCAAGAATGAACGACGACAGTCGCAAGATGTCCAGACTCCGTCCGATGATGATGTTCGTCATCCTGGCGGTCGCATACTTCTTCGTATATTTCCACCGTACCACAGGAGGTGCCGTATCCGACACGCTCCAGGAATACTACGGTGTGGGGACTGCATCCGTCGCCCTTCTGGCGTCCGCATACCTCTATGCGTACACTCTGATGCAGATACCTTCCGGCATTCTGACCGACAGGTTGGGTCCGCGCAAGGCAGCAACGATGTTCATCATCCTGATCGCTGTCGGTTCCGCATTCAGTGCGTTCTCCGCGGAGAGCGGTGACTTCAACCTGATGGTAGCCGGTAAGTTCCTGATCGGTATCGGAGCCGCGGTCGTATACATACCTGCACTGAAGATCCTGGCGGTATGGTTCGAGAGGGACAGGTTCGCATCGATGAACGGTGCGTTGCTCCTGGTAGGTAATGTCGGAAGCATCGCCGCTGCGACGCCCATGGTGCTGATGATGGATTCACTAGGTATCGCGAACACGTATCT
This sequence comes from Thermoplasmata archaeon, assembly GCA_015063185.1. Lineage (GTDB taxonomy): Archaea > Thermoplasmatota > Thermoplasmata > Methanomassiliicoccales > Methanomethylophilaceae > SIG5. Next base: position 24,997 of record SUSY01000019.1, on the reverse strand, counting down.
GGTACTGTCCGCGGTGACCGTTTTCATCGCCGTTCTCTGTTGGTTGATCGTCCGTGACCGTCCAGAGGGCACCATCGCTCATTCGGACAGCAAACCTCAGGTGAGCATAAGGGAGTCCCTTGGGAAGGTATTCACCAGCGGTACCAGGTTCTGGCCGTTGGCGATATGGTTATTCGTAATGTACGGCACGCTCATGCTTTGGCAGGCATCACAGGCCGGTTCGTTCTACCGTTCGGTGTACGGGTTCTCCGCCACGGATGCCGGATTGATGGTCACCATGGTCGGTGTCGGTATGGCCGCCGCATGTCCCCTCGCAGGTGTGCTTTCCGACAGGATATTCAGATCTAGGAGGAAGGTCCTCATCATCGGTTCGTTCCTCTACACCGTGGCCTGGGGTATGATCGCATTGGTCACCAATCTCGAGGCATGTGATGACGTCATCATACAGGGCGCCATCAACGTGTTCCTCGGATTCTCCGCAGGATTCTCCGTTGTGGCGTTCGCACAGATCAAGGAGTTGTTCCCAGTGGAGATGGCCGGTACGTCCGTTGCCGCGTTGAATCTGTTCCCATTCGCTGGAGGGGCCATACTGATCACGATCTCCGGATTTTTGGTATCGAGCAAGTCCTTGGAGGAATACAGCGTCCTGTGGATTGTCATGTTCGTGATGATGGTGTTGGCCACCGTACTGTCATTCTTCACGGAAGATAGGAACACCGTGAAGGATGGGGAGTGATCGCATGTCCAAGGATGATCATGATCAAACGGTCAGGGAATTGACCATGGTATTGTTGTATCTGACCGGGTTCCGTGCGAGCAAGTATGCGGGTCCGAACGACCTCACTTCCTGGAAAGGATACGATTTCGACGTGTTGAATGAATTGGGCGAGGAGGAACTCATCTTTCAGGGAAGGAACCCGTCGCGCACCAAGAGCGTCAGCATAACCGAGGCCGGTGTGGAGTATGCGAAGGCCGTTCTGAAGAAGTACGGCATCCCTGACAGGGAGTGAATTCCTAGGGCAGCTGAGGAAATTGTCTGCAGATACATGGGTGGGGCAATCCATTCATTCCCAATTTACTCGTTATTTTCATATTAAAAATAGTGGTTCTTCTCTAGACGTTGAGAGTGCGGTTCACCTTGTAAAATGAGTCAGAGTATAAAGCATGATCTGATGGATTAGAAATGGGAAGGTCGGTACCTTCAGGGATGCCAGGTATAGGGCGAGTCTGTGAAAGCGGTTGGTGGATGGGGGAGTTCCCCCATCATTCGAGGAGTGCGTTCCAGCACCTCTCCGCCAGGTCGTTCTCCTGACGCACGATGTCCTCTCTTGCCATCAGTTCGCTGATGGCGATCAGCATCTGCTCGTCAGTGGATGCGGGAGAGGTTCCTCCTATGGAGTTCCTGCGTTCCACACATCTCTCGATGGAGATGTAGTCGTACACATCGTCCCCGATCCTGTCGGAGAATCTCTTGAACTCATCGACGGAGAGCTCCTCGAGCTTCTTTCCGTTGTCGATGCAGTATCTGACCGCTTCACCGACGATACCGTGTGCCTCACGGAACGGTACGTCCTTGATGACGAGATAATCTGCGAGGTCGGTGGCATTGATGAATCCGTTCTCGACGCATTCCCTCATACGATCCTTGTTGATCGTCATGGTGGCGATGACCGGTGCCATGATGGTGAGGCTCTGTGTGAGCGACTCGAGGGATTCCATGAGGGGCTTCTTGTCCTCTTGAAGGTCCCTGTTGTACGTCAACGGTAGGCCCTTGGTCATCACGAGCATGTTGACCAGTGTACCGATGACCGCACCGGTCCTTCCCCTCACCAGTTCGGCGATGTCGGGGTTCTTCTTCTGTGGCATGATGGACGAGCCGGTAGTGTATTTATCGTCCATCTCGATGAAGGCGAACTCTTGGGATGACCAGTACACCAGTTCCTCTGCGAGGGAGGACAGGTGTACCGCGGTCTGGGATGCACAGAATGCCAGTTCGGTGACGAAGTCCCTGTCGCTGACGGAATCCATCGAGTTCTCGGTGGGTGCGGTGAATCCCAATGCCTCTGCGGTCATCTTCCTGTCGATGGGGTACGTGGTACCCGCCAATGCCGCGGCACCGAGCGGACACTTGTTCATCCTCTCGTACGCATCGAGGAACCTGTCCGCATCACGGGCGAGTTTGAATGCATATGCGAGGTAGTGCTGTGCAACGGTGACCGGTTGTGCGTGCTGCATGTGGGTGAATCCGGGAAGGATGGTCTCCCCGTGATCCTGTGCAACTTTGATGAACGTGTCCACAAGGTTGTCGATGGCGGAAACGGTATCGAGGACGGCTTCGCGAAGGTACATCCTGAAGTCGGTCGCTACCTGATCGTTACGGCTCCTGCCGGTGTGGAGTTTTCCTCCGGCGGGACCGATGAGGTCCGTGAGCCTGTACTCGACGCAGGTGTGGACGTCCTCCAGGGTGTAATCGAACTCGAAGCTTCCGTCCTCGATCTCCGACACTATGGTCTTGAGGCCTTCGATGATCTTATCCGCATCCTCTTCGGGGATGATCTTGCATTTCCTGAGCATCCTAACGTGAGCGAGGGAGCCCATGACGTCGAAGAATACCATCGCCGAATCGGTGTCCAGGGAACTGGTGTAGTCCAGAGTGGACTCCGCCATGCCTCCTGCGAACCTTCCTGACCATAGTGCCTGTTTGCTCATCTGATCACTGCTTCTTGTGTACCTTTGCAGCGGTCTTGTTGGGGAGTCCCCAGCAGTAGATGAATCCGACAGCGGACTTGTGGTCGAACTCGTCTCCCTTGGCGTAGGTTGCCAGACCCTCGTCGTAGAGGGAGTAGGGGGACTTGCGGCCGACTGCCATCGCACTTCCCTTGAAGAGCTTCACGCGAACGGTACCGGTGACGTACTCCTGGGTGGTGTCGATGAATGCCTGGAGGGATTCACGGAGGGTTCCGAACCAGAGACCGTTGTATGCGATCTGGGAGAACTTCTGCTCGACGCCCTTCTTGAACTCGAGGACATCCTTCTGGAGGGTGAGGAACTCGAGGGACTTGTGTGCGGTCATGAGGACGGTGGCTGCGGGGCACTCGTAGGTCTCCCTGCTCTTGATTCCGACGAGACGGTCCTCGACGTGATCGATCCTTCCGACACCGTTCCTGCATGCCATCGCGTTGACGGTCTCGATGAGCTTGACGCCATCCATCTTCTCTCCGTTGATGGCGACGGGAACACCCTTGACGAACTCGATCTCGACGTACTCGGGGACATCGGGGGCCTCGGAAGGTTCGGTGGTCCATCCCCATGCCTCCCTTGGGGGCTCGACCCATGCGTCCTCGAGGACACCGCACTCGCAGCTCCTTCCCCAGAGGTTCTCGTCGACGGAGAAAGGGTTCTCCTTCTTGACGATGATCTCGATGTTGTTCTGGTGGGCGTACTCGATCTCCTCCTCACGGGTCATGACCCACTCTCTCATTGGACCGATGATTCCGATGGAAGGGTCGAGGGAGACGATACCGACATCGAACCTGACCTGATCGTTACCCTTAGCGGTGCATCCGTGTGCGATATACTTCGCTCCCTCGCGCTGTGCGATCTCTACGAGGATCTTCGCGATGAGAGGTCTTGCGATGGCGGTGCTGAGGGGGTATGCATCCTCGTACATGGCATTGGCCTTGAGTGAGGGCCAGATGTAGTCCTCGACGAACTCCTTCTTCGCATCGACGAACTCTGCGTGGATCGCACCGTTCCTGAGTGCGCGTGCCACGATGTCGTCGCTGCTTGGAGGCTGTCCGACATTGATTCCGACTGCGATGACGTCAAGGTTGTACTTGTCCTGAAGCCATTTGATGGCGACTGAGGTGTCCAGTCCGCCGGAGTATGCCAATACGATCTTGTCTCTACCGGTCATATTATCTGAACGCGTGAAAGCGCGCGTGCATATTAAGGTAACGCGACGGAACACATGCCCTAATGTCGCGATCGGAACCACGTGGGGACGTCTTCAGTTGGTCTGGCATATGGGTGGACAGTGTCCGTCGGATATCCATAGTGACGTATGTCGCACACACGTCTATGGATGGTGTCGGCGATCGTATCTGACTTCGATCCCATACGATGTGGTGTTCCCTCATCCGGTATGGGTACGTCACGTATGTCAGGTCCTTTGACCCGCATATCCACAGTGGTCGCATCGATCGTACCTATCGTCATACAGGTGACGATCAATTATGCGGGGACATCGTCATGTCACTTCATCTTCCGAACTATGCGGATGTTCTCCGATCCTTGTCGGGAATGCATCATTCTGTTCCCTGAATATCAAATCCGATATGTCAGAAACAAGGTGAACAACCGTTGTCTGATTTCAGACAATAGCTTTTTATCCATATTCTCTCTGATTGTCTTGCTATATTAGAGGTATGAACATGAAGAAGATAGGTATCATAGGCGGTACAGGCTATACCGGTGGAGAGTTGGCCCGTCTGCTCTGTAAACATCCTGATGTAGAGATCGTATCCATGACTTCCCGTAAGGATGCGGGAAGGATGGTGTCGGATGTTCACAGTTACCTTCGCGGATATGTCGATATCGAGTTCACCGAGAAGGTGTCCGACGACGTGGACTTCGTGTTCGTCGCGACCCCTCATGGTGTGGCCATGAACGAGGTGCCCGGACTCCTGTCGGCCGGTATCAAGTGCATAGACCTCTCCGGGGATTACCGTATGCACGATGTTCCCGTCTACGAGAAGTGGTATGGCCATACGCATACCGACCTCGAGAACCTGAAGGATGCGGTCTACGGGCTTCCCGAACTGTTCCGTGACGATCTCAAGGGTGCGGACCTCGTAGCGAATCCCGGATGCTATGCGACGGCGACCATTCTCGCATGTGCACCTTTGATCAAATCCGGATTGGTAGGTTCGGACATCTTCGTGGATGCGAAGAGCGGCACATCCGGTGCCGGAATGGTCGCATCCGCACGTACGCATCACCCCACATGCGGAGAGTCCATCCTCCCGTACAGTGTGGGTACGCACCGTCACACGCCCGAGATCGAGATGGCGGTAGAGATGTATTCGGGTACAAGGCCCGATGTGCTGTTCGTACCGAACCTCCTGCCCATAGTTCGCGGAATACTCTCCTCATGTTATTTCACTCTCAAGGACGGCGTCTCTGCCGAGGATGTCGAATCCGTCTATGAGATGACCTATGCGGACGAACCGTTCGTCCATCCCGTAGCGGAACCATCCATCCGTGCCGTGGTGGGATCCAACCATGCCCAGGTCGGATTGAAGGTCGTCGGGAACAAGGTCGTCGCATTCGGCGTTTTGGACAATCTGGTCAAAGGAGCATCCGGTCAGGCGGTTCAATGTATGAACCTCATGATGGGATTCGACGAGACCGCAGGACTGGATTTCCCTGGTCTGGGGGTATAAGAATGGTAGAATTCATCGATGGTGGGGTCACGACTCCCGAAGGTTTCAAGGCGACAGGTGTACACAGCGGAGTGAAGTATCGCTCCCTCGATCTCGGATTGTTGACATCCGAGGTTCCCGCAAGTGCATTCGCGGGATTCACCTCCAATAAGATCAAGGCGGCACCTGTTCAGGTGATGATGCAGGAGAACTCTCCCACGTTGAGTGCGGTCGTCGTCAACAGCGGTAACGCCAATGCACTCACCGGACGTCGCGGTATCGAGGACGCCCTGACCATGAAGCAGACCGTGGCCAACGAACTGAACCTCGATCCCGTTCAGGTCGGTGTCATGTCCACCGGACTCATCGGACGTTTCATGGACATGCACAAGATCAAGTACGGTATCAATCGCGCCGTGAAGGACCTGTCCGTTGGACGTAAGGCGGACAACCTCATCGCCGAGGCGATCATGACCACCGACACCATCAAGAAGGAGTGTGCCGCCCGTGTACGTCTCAGTGACGGTACAATGGTGTACATCGGAGCCATCTCCAAGGGAAGCGGAATGATCTCTCCGCACATGAAGGTCCTCCATGGTACCACGCTTTCGCTGGTGACCACCGATGCGAAGCTCTCCCCGAAGTTCGCGAAGGTATGGCAGGAGATCCTCGATGACAGTATGAACATGGTCTCCGTGGACGGGGACCAATCCACCAACGACACATGTCTTCTCCTTGCCAACGGAATGGCGAAGGGTGCATGCGCCGATGACGATCCTCTCTTCAGGGAGGCGTTGCAGGCGGTCATGAACAAGATCGCACGCACGATCGCGAAGGACGGTGAGGGGGCGACAAAGCTCATCGAGGTCCAGGTGAACAATGCCAAGACCAAGGAGGATGCACGCAGGGTCGTCAAGGAGGTCATAGATTCCCCTCTCGTCAAGTCCGCCATCTTCGGTTCGGATCCGAACTATGGACGTATCATGATGGCATTGGGCAACAGCGGTGCGGACTTCAACCTTGAGGAGGTGCGTCTGGTCATCAAGGGTGGCGAGATGGAGGTCCCCATCCTGGAGGCCGGTGCGCCCATCTTCCAGGAGGAGCGTTCCGTCGAGGCCGTCCGTATGGCGATGGACAACAAGGAGGTCGCCATCATACTCGATCTCGCTGTCGGTAACGAGTCCGCCATCGGTTGGGGATGCGACCTCACCTATGACTATGTCCGTATCAATGCGGAATACTCCACGTGAGGTGTTCGCATGGACGATATTTATCTCCTCAAGTTCGGAGGTAACGCGATCAAGGGACAGGAGGATTTGGATCGTCTCTCCAAGGAGGTCGCAGGTCTGATCCATGATGGTGCAAGGATCATCCTGGTGCACGGTGGCGGTCCCGAGATCAACGCCGAGATGGAGCGCATAGGTCTGGTGCCGAAGAAGGTGGCAGGTGTCAGGATCACCGACGATGCGACATTGGATGTCGCGGAGCGTGTCCTCAAGGGCATCAACGACGGTGTTGTCGAAGCCCTCATCCGTGCCGATGTGGATGCCGTAGGCATGCCCGGAATGGACATCGCATCATTCGAGAGGAAGAAGCCGTATGTCGTGAATGAGGATGGAGTCGATGTCCTCGTGGACCTTATGAACGTCGGGGAGGTCACGGATGTGGATCTCATCAGGATCGAGACCATGTTGAAGGAGGGCAAGACTCCTGTAATCTACCCGATCGGAAAGGATGAGCGCGGACATCTCAACGTCAACGCGGATTCCATGGCATCGGGTATCGCCGCAGGGATCAGATGCAGGGAGATGATCCAGATCACGGACGTTCCCGGTATCCTGTTGGATATTGACGATCCTTCGTCCCTGCAGACATGTCTTACATTGGAGCAGGTAGACGGACTGATCGCAGACGGAACGATATCCGGAGGTATGGTCCCCAAGGTGGAGGCGTGTCGCAGGGCACTCCTCGCAGGTGTATCCAAGGTGCGTATGGTCAACGGTAAGGATAAGAAATCGATAGTGTCCGATGTCATGCAAGAAGGCGTGGAGCACGGAACGGTCATAACCAAGTGATTGAAATGGAATATAACGAGATCAAGAAGAAGGATAACGAATTCCTCTTCCAGAACTATGGACGTCTGGAGGTCGCGTTCGATCATGGAGAGGGCATGTATCTCTACGATATGGATGGCAAGGAGTACATGGACCTGGTATCCGGTATCGCAGTCAACTCCTTGGGATATTCTCACCCTAAGTGGGTCACCGCTATGCAGGAGCAGGTTGCCAAGCTTTGTCATGTGTCCAATCTCTATCATATCAAGGAGCAGGCGATCGCTGCTGAGAAGTTGGCATCCGTCACGCCCGGCGATCTGAATCGCATATTGTTCGTCAACAGCGGTGCGGAAGCGAACGAGGCTGCGTTGAAACTCGCAGTCCGTAGCACGGGACGTAAGAAGGTTCTGTCTGCGCTCAACGGATTCCATGGACGTACCGCAGCTTCCTTGGGAGCAACAGGACAACCGAAGTATCAGAAGACGTTCGAACCACTGATCGCCGACAGTTTCCACTATTTCGACTACAATGACATCGAGGGTGTCAAATCCCTCATGGACAAGGATGTGGCAGCCGTCCTCATCGAACCCGTACAAGGTGAGGGCGGTGTGAACGTGGGTGACAAGGAGTTCTTCAGGACCGTTCGCGACATCTGTACGGACAACGGTACCTTGATGATCGTGGACGAGGTGCAGACCGGAATGGGCCGTACCGGAAAATGGTTCGGTATCGATAACTTCGGTGTAGTCCCTGACATCATCTCCATGGCGAAGGCACTCGGATCCGGAATGCCCATAGGTGCGATAGCCACGACGGAGGAGCTCTACGGTACACTGTCGCCCGGTACGCATGGTACCACCTTCGGAGGTAATCCTCTGGTGACGGCATCCGCAGCCATCACGATTGACATCATGAAGGAGGAGGGTCTCGTTCAGAACTCATACGAGATGGGTTCGTATTGGCGTGATGCGGTCTCCAAGATCGATACCGACGAGATCGTGGATGTCCGCGGATTGGGACTCATCACAGGTATCGAGATGAGGAGCAAGGCCAACGATTTCCGCAAGTACTGTCTGGACAACGGTGTACTCGTAAATGTCTGTCATGGAAACACTGTGCGTCTGATCCCACCACTCATCATCGGAAGGCAGCACTGCGATGTCCTCACGGGACTTCTCAGGGATTTCCTTGAGTGAATTTTTTTTATCTATATGAGGGGAACGTTCCCCTCATCCCGTTTCCATACCTTCTGTCGATTGTGAATCCCTGGAAAACGTACAAATTCGATACTCTGGATTCCTGGGAAACGTACAAATTCGATACTCTGGATTCCTGGGAAACGTACAAATGACGATATGCCACACATACAAGTATGGCAGTGAAGGTGTTCAAGCGTAAAGCCTATGACACTTTGAAGGGATGGAAAGAAAGGTCCAATGGTTCAACGGCCATGCTTGTAGAAGGTGCAAGAGGGGTCGGTAAGACTACACTTGTACAGAAATTCGCTGAAAAGGAATATTCTATGTACATAATTGTGGATTTTTACAAAGCCACTAAAGATGTCAAAAAATAGGCACTCTAAGTTTCAGGATGTCAATCCACCCTGAAACTTAGAGTGCCCAAAAAGGCCACTTCCGATGTGGAGATCGATTCACATAACAACGTGAAAATCACTTACGATGAGAGAATCGATTGTTTCGTGAGGATTTCAGACGATGTCTGACAGGATCTGTCATACATGTGTGATATGTGCATATTACGTCGATAGGAAGACTTTCATGTCTGAGGTCAGACAATATTAATACTCGATTGTTGATATCAATGTCATGAGTAAGACGACCACCAAAGAGAGCCTAGCAGAGAAGACCCGTCTTTATATCGATGCACATCCCAGTGTCAAGGACTGTGTCTCAAGGGGACTCATCAACTACTCCTCACTTGCGAGAGTCATCATGAAGGATCTCGAACTAGATAACGAGGAGGCCGTCATGATCGCATGTAGGAGATATGCGAGCAAACTCGGAGTGACCACCGACCACGAGATGAGCATCCTCAGGATCCTGAAGAACAGCTGTCTCGAGATGAGGACCAAGACGTGTATCGTCACCGCCAAGAACGATTGGACCGTCCTCAACAAGATGGATTACCTTTTCAAGGACTTGTGGAACCAGAATTCCATCATGCAGGTGGTACAGTCCGCATCCGCCATCACCATCATCGCAGACAAGATGATGAAGAACAGAGTCGTCGATACCGTCGGAAAGTTCAACATCATCAAGGTCAGGGAGAATCTCGTCGAGATCGCCGTCAAGAGTCCTGAGAAGATCGTGGACACGAGCGGTGTCATCGCTTACCTGATTACCAATCTGTCCGATGCAGGGATCAACATCGAGGAGACCGTCAGTTGTCACACCGATACCATCTTCATCGTCAGTGAGTCCGATATGATCAATGCATATTCCGTACTGAACAAGTGCATCCAGAGTGCGGAACAGATTGTCAAGGATTGATCCCCTCGAATAGTGGTGAATGGGCATGGTGAGGCACAACCTCTTCATCGTCAACGATTATTCCAGTCATCATATTGATCTTACCGAGATGAAGGCCTTGGCCGATTCCATCTTCGATGGCGATGTGGATTTTGCCCACATCGGCGGTAGGAACGATTACAAGGATATGATCCGTGATGCGGGAGAGAGTGGTGAACCTGTCCGTGTATATGCATGCGGCGGTGACGGTACCCTTAACAGTGTCCTGCAGGAGGTCATGGGGTATGGAAATCTATCCTTGACAAATGTCGCATTGGGTACCGGTAATGATTATCTCAAGAGGTTCGACCGTCCGAGTGCGTTCCACGATCTGGAGGAGTTCTCCAAGACTTTCGAATCCAAGGTGGATGTGATTCGTTTGAACGATCTGTATTCCGCCAACGTCGTTTGTTTCGGGTTGGATGCACGTGTGTGTGAGGTGTATGAGAAGCTCCGTCCGATCAAGATCATCGGAAAGATGGGCTATCAGATAGGATGTCTGGTCAGTATCATCAAAGGCGTATCCCAATCATGCAGGGTGGAGTTGGACGACGGTGCCGTGTTCGATGGGAAGATGACCTTGGTGTGCGTGTGCAACAACGGTTGGTATGGCGGTTCATACCACCCATCCCCGGAGGCCAATGTCAAGGACGGTCTTCTGGACGTCATAGTCTGCAGGAAGATCTCCCGTTTGACCATGATCCGCATCCTCTCCAAGTACAAGAAGGGCATGCGTCATAAGATCTCTTCCAAAATTATCGAGCATCATAGGGTCAGGTCCATGCGTATCATCCCCGATGAGGTGTCACCCTTCAACCTGGATGGTGAACTGGTGATGGCACCGGAGGCCAACATCAGCGTGGAGCACGAGGCCTTGCGTTTCTTCTATCCGGAATCGGTCAAAGAGATCGATCCGTGAGATCCTCGTCCTCCATTCCCTTCATGAACTGGCTGTTATAGAGGTCACTGTAGAACCCACCTTCGGACAGTAACTGTTCGTGGGTTCCCTGTTCTATGATATTGCCTTCCTTCATGACCAGGATCATGTCGGCATTGCGGATAGTGGACAACCTGTGCGCTATGACGAACGACGTCCTGCCTTCGGTCAACCTGTCCATGGCCATTTGGATGTCCTTCTCCGTTCTCGTATCCACCGAACTGGTGGCTTCGTCGAGTATCAACAACGGTGCATCCTCGATCATCGCACGTGCTATGGTTATCTGTTGTCTCTGACCGATGGATATGGCGGCGTTGTCTGTGAACACCGTATCGTATCTATCGGGCAGCGATTCGACGAACTTCCTCAGACCGACTGCCTCGCATACCGTATCGAGTTCCTCGTCCGATACGCCTTCCTTGCTGTATACTAGGTTCTCTCTCAGTGTGCCCTCGAAGAGCCAGGTATCCTGGAGTACCATGCAGAACAGGTCGTGTACGTTCTCTCTTGTGAGTTCCTTAGTGGAAATGCCATCGATGAGTATGTCCCCGCTGTTAGTCTCATAGAACCTCATCAGCAGGTTGACGATGGTGGTCTTGCCTGCACCGGTTGGACCAACGATCGCTACCTTCTGACCGGGTTCCACCTTAGCATTGAATCCGTGGATCACCTCCTTGTCAGGGAGGTATCCGAAATGCACATCCCTGAACTCGACCGCCCCTTTGACATCATCGAGTCTTTGGGTCTTACCGTTCTCGTCTTCCATTTCCTCTTCGTCCAAGAGCTCGAACACACGTTCGGATGCGGCCGCAACGGACTGCATGACAATGACCGCCTGAGATATCTGGGACAGTGATTGTGTGAAGAAGCGGACGTACATCATGAATGCGACTATCACTCCGAAACCGATCGCTCCTTCGAGGTAGAGGACAGCACCGACGACACAGACCACCACATATCCCAGGTTACCGACGAATCCCATGAGGGGCATCGCCAATCCTCCTAGGAACTGGGACATGAATCCGCTCGAACGGAGGCTCTCGTTGATCTCATCGAAATCGACCTTTGCCCTCTTCTCTCCGGAATATGTCCTTACTGTGAGATATCCGGTATAGATCTCTTCAACGAGGCCGTTCATCCTACCAAGGTCGGCCTGTTGGATGTTGAAGTATCTCTGTGAACGGGACATGATGAGTGCCATCAGTACGAACCCTACGATGCTGGTGAGTATCGCGGAGATCGCCATGATGTGATTGGTGTAGAACATCATGAACACCGATCCGACCAGAGTGGCGACGACGGTCACCAATGTGTTCATGCTCTGATTGAGCGATTGTCCTATGGTGTCCACATCGTTGGTGACACGGCTGAGCATATCTCCGGTCGTGGTGCGGTCGAAATACCTCAGTGGCATCCTGTTTATCTTGTGGGAGATGTCCGTACGAAGCTTGGAAGCCGTACGTTGGGTCACGGTTGCCAGGACGTACTTCTCCACGACCATCATGACCGCACCGATGATGTACAACGATGCCAACAGGTATCCGATGTGGGCTATGGCATCCATATCCAATTCGCGGTGGATGATCCCATCCTCGATCAGGTCGGTCATATCACTGAGCAGGTTCGGACCGACCAGGGAGATGATGGTGGATACGAATGCGAGTACAAGTGCCAGTATGAACCATTTTCTGAACGGTCCCATGTAGTTCAACAGTGTGGACCAGGCCTTCCTGAAGTTCTTGACGTTGGTGTCACCTACGGGAGGGCCTCTTCTCCTTCCTGGGCCTCTGGATCCCGGATTCATAGACCTGCCTCCTCGTCACTCATCTGTGAACGTACGATGTCCAGGTATGTCGGACATGTCCTGATGAGCTCGTCATGTCTTCCTCTGCCGACTATCCTCCCTTCGTCCAGAACGAGGATGCAGTCCGCATCCATGATTGTACCTACCCTTTGTGCCACAATTATCGATGTGGCCCCCTGGGTATGTCTTTTGAGCTCCGCTCTGAGGACGCTGTCGGTCTTGTAATCCAGAGCGGAGAATGTGTCATCGAAGATGTATATCTCCGGGGATTTGCATATAGCACGGGCGATGGAAAGGCGTTGTTTCTGCCCTCCGGACAGATTGGTTCCTCCCTGTGCGACGTTGAAGTCATACCCTTTATCAGTGGCCTCCACGAAGTCCTTGGCCTGTGCGATGGATATGGCACGTTCGACATCCTCTCTCGTAGCGGATTCGGAATCCTTCCCATATCTTACATTGGATTCTATGGTGCCTGCGAACATGAACGCTTTCTGGGACACATATCCAATTTTGGAACGTAAGGTGTCCAGGTCATACTCCCTGACGTCTATGCCGTCCACTTCGACGGTCCCTCCCGTTGCATCATAGAGGCGTGGGATCATGTTGACCACCGTACTCTTGCCGGATCCGGTGGAACCGATCAGTGCCAGTGTCTCACCTTTGTTTACTTCGAAGTTCAGTCCGGACACGATGTCCTCGGACGAGCCCGGGTATCTGAAAGAGACATCCCTGAATGCCACCTTTCCTTTGATCTGGGTCTCCCCGTCCATTGTACCACTCACTATGGATGGTTCCGTATCTATGACCTCTTCGATACGTTTGGCCGCTACGGAAGCGCGCGGTATGATCATGAAGATCACCACCAGCATGATGAATGACATGATCACCTGCATCGCATAAGATGAGAACACCACCATGTCCGCGAACAGTACGAACTGGTCCGTCATGGATGCGGCACCTGCTATGAGGAATGCTCCGATCCAATAGATGGAAAGGCTTAACCCGTTCAACACGGCGGACATCCCGGGCATCATGAACGACATCGCTCTTTGAGCGGAGAGGTTGGTGTCCGTAAGGTCCTTGTTGGCGGCTTCGAACCTATCGTCCTGGTACTGTTCCGCGTTGTATGCACGGATCACCCTGATTCCGGTGATGTTCTCTCTGGTGACCCTGTTGACATTATCTGTGAGCCATTGGATCCTTCTGAACTTGGGAATGACGAAGACCATCACACAGCCGATCATGATCATCAGTATGATCACCGCGATCGCTGTGGCAACGGTCCATTCCAGATTCTTGGAGTAGATCTTGGTTATCGCCCAGACCGCCATGATCGGTGCCTTGATCATCACCTGCAGCCCCATGGCGATGGTCATCTGTATCTGAGTGATGTCGTTGGTCGAACGTGTGACCAGACTCGAGATCGAGAAGCGATCCATTTCCTCCATGGAGAATGATTGTACCTTGTCGAATTCCAGTTCACGGAGGCGCTTGGACAAGGATGTCGCGACGTACGATGCCATGACTGCACATATGATCGTGGCGATCAACGAACCGAGGGCGCAGAGCAACATCTCCGCACCTTCCTTCATGACCTCGCTGACTTCACCACCCGTGCTGATGATGGTGGTGATTTGGGTCATATAGTCCGGAATCTCCAGTTCCAGGTATACGTTCGCTGTGATGGCGAACACACACAGGAGTGCTATGAACCACTCCTTCCTGTTAATGTATTTCAGTATCATCGTACGCCTCTGATACCAGCGTCAGTTCATGTCCATATTTAAGATATCCAATCTGACCATTCGGATTTGCCCGTCGGATGGGTGAAATGACACACGGTTGTTCTTCAGAAATCGTTCAAAATACGGTAAGTAGTTTGGTCGGCCCATGTTCAGAACAGAGCGATCAACAATGCCGCAAGGACCATGTGCAGGACAGCGAAGATCTTCACGACCTTGAACTTGTCCTTATGTGTCTTGTGTCTGAAATAGTACATCCCGGCAAGGGATCCCCATGGACAGACGGCTGCGACAACAAGGAGGGTGGATTCCGGGACCCTCCATCTCTTGTTCTGCGCCTTCCACTTGTCCACACCGTATACGATGAATGCGACCAGATTCAGGATGATGAATATCAGTGGTAATGTAACGGCCAAATCCGCCATGGTGGTGCATACCGATATTACTATTAAACAGGTAGGATTCTTTTGTTCCAGTCCAGGTGATCGTAGACGTATGCCTTCAACAGGAGGTTCTCCGGTACGAACCTGTCGAACTTACCGAAGCGGATGTCGGGTATCTGATGCCCAATGACTTTCGATGGACCTAAGGACAGCATCCTTTCCAAACCCTTCCTAATCTGCTCGGGGGACAGTCCGGTGCGGACATCGATCATGTACGGTTCGTACGAACGTACCACCTTCACATCCTCCATGTTGTCCAACATCACCTTCAACGTACGGAATCCTCTCGTACCGTTCCATGGATGTATGCGTAACAGTCCGTTCACCTCCACGAATGCGGATGTGACTGCCCTTCCGTACTCCTCTCTGAACGATACCAGTGATTTGGAAGCGGATGGTGTCAAACGCACATCGACATCATCGGATCCGATGATCTTACGCATCCTCCTCATCACGGTCGGGTGTACTTCGGGTATCAGTCCCCTTCCCCCGGTGACTGATCCTTCGTCCGCAGGTTCCGCTTCCGCATATCTCCCTCCGATGTCCACGGAACGTATGATCCATAGTCCGCCATCTATACGTACGATATCACCTTGTTCGGGCATTCCTTCCAGGGAACCGATCCTCTCGCCGTTGTACCTCACCTCCATCTCGGATAGGGAACGGAAGACCGTATGGAAGTCCTTTCCGAATACGATCCTCTCGCCCTCCTGTCCGATCAGGAGGGTGTCATCGTCCATGATGTGCAATATCCTCCCATCTATCATGTGTCTCAGGAGTTCACGATAGTCCTCGCGGGATATGTTCCTGAACGGGTATTGGGAGAGGATGTCCCTTTCAAGGTCCTTCCACATGACACCCGTGGATTCCTTCATGTACTCCAGTGTCTGATGGAACAGCAACCCGTATGGCATCACGGTCATGTGCGGAGGTTCGCACCACCCTTCGTCCACGGACAGCTGCACCTCCGCAATAGATTTGATCAGGTTCATACCGAGGACCTCCTCCGGAAGATGTCTGTCCTCATCCTCGCGACAGAGTATCGCCAACGTCTGTGAACCGCCGCGTCTTCCTGAACGTCCCATCCTCTGTGAGAGGGACGAACATCCGTGCGGCGAATCGATCTGTACGATACGGTCCATCTCTCCTACGTCCATACCCATCTCCAGAGTGGATGTGGACACGACGGTCACCTTCCCGATCGGAGAGTTCAATGCCTCCTCCGTTGAACGTCTCATCTCATGGGAGAGGCGTCCATGATGTAACAGGACCTTCCTATCGTCGTTGAGGCGATCGTTCATCGCTCTCAGTGAGCGGGCGGTGATCTCCGCCGTCTCCCTGCTGTTGGTGAACAGTAGGCACCTGTTACGATCGGTGACCTTGTACAATGCCCTATAGTAGGACGATATCGACTCTTTCCTCGGTATCGACCCTTCGACCGCGTCGGATCTGGGGAATCTGTACACGGAGATGGCCACGTTCTTGTCGATCCTATCCTTGCCGATCACGGTACGTACATCGGTGTACCTTCCTGCACGTATCCAATCCTTCGCCGTATCCAAGTCAGATATCGTTGCCGAGAGTCCTATCCTCCTCGGTGAACATCCGGATATCCTCTCCAGTCTGTCGAGGCAACAGAGGAGTTGCAATCCTCTGTCGGAATCCATGAACGCATGCATCTCGTCGATGATGACGAACATCAGTTGAGGGAACATACTCTCCACAACGTTATGGTCACCGCTGACCAGGGCTTGCAAGGATTCCGGTGTGATCTGCAATATCCCTTCGGGGGAATCCTTCATCCTGTCCTTCACATTGGATCCCACATCCCCGTGCCAGCCCGTTACAGGTATCTCCGACTTCCTGAGCATCGTGGAGAGTCTTCCGAACTGGTCGTTGATCAATGCCTTCAGCGGACTCACGTACAGTATGCATATGCCTTTAGGACGATCCCCGTATACGGATGTCAATGCGGGGATGAATGCCGCTTCGGTCTTACCGCCCGACGTCTCCGAAGTGACGATCACGTCCGAATCGGTGGTCATCACTATGCGGAACGTCTCCTCCTGTATCCCGCGGAAGGAGTCCCATCTGTTCTCGTGTATATGTTCCTTCAGGAAGTCGGGCAGTTGGGAGAACAGTTCGCTCATACCTCGAGGTCTCCGAACAGGTCGTTGTCGGGATCGCGGTCCGCTTCCACGGACCTGCCTTCGATGAGGTCGTAGAACGGGACATCGGGGTTCTGTTTCATGGTGTCCAATAGGCTGATCAGATCCCTGGTGATCTCCCTGGGAGTGATCATCGATGAGGAGATCGATGACGATACCGCCGTACGGAGGTAATCCTCCAACATCGCATCGTCAACACAGGATTCCCAATCGTATCTGAGTTCGTATAGGTCCCTGATAGTCCTGATCAACACGAAGACGTCCTCGTTGCTCAGAGGGCGTAACGTCATAACCGGTCCCATGTAGTTGTCCACGGTGTTCTCGTAACGTCCCGACACCAATCTCGAACGTAACGCCTCGTAACTGTACAGCCCCCTGTTCGGATCCTCGATGAATTCGGGGGTACCGCACATGTACATGGAGAGATGCGAGGACTTACCCTGCATTATGTCGTTGAGTATCGTCAGCATGCGTTCGTAGTTGTTGGAACGGGATATTTTGCTCTGCAGTTTGTAGAGGACTACGCCCTCGTCGATGAAGACTATCAATCCCTTGTATCCTGCAAGTACGGACACCTCGGCCCAGATCTTGATCATATCGTACCAATTGGAATCGTCCGGTATCGACGATACGCCTAGATCGGTCTTCGCATCACGTTTGGAATCGTACTCTCCTTTGAACCATCTCAGGGAGGATGTGCCGTCGCCATCGGACATGGTGTCCCTAAGGTATTCCGATACGGAGACCACGAAATCCCTCGAGAACGGGAGAGGGGATAGGGACGGAGGTACAGATGAGAGGATCGCACATGACCGTTCCAATCCCGTTATGTCGTTGTCGGTACCATCGTTCTCCAATATGGATGAGATGTAATCCTGTATGAGGGATTCCATCGCACCTCCGTCCGGTCTTGATTTGACGGCGGTGTTCTTGATAAGCTCCCTGTAGGTGGCCAGACCCTCGTTCTTGCCACCGGTCAACCTGCGGTTGATGGAGAGGTCCGCATCCATGACCACGAATCCTTCCTCCATGGCCTTGTTCCTGACCATCTGCATCAGGAAGCTCTTACCGTTACCGTAACGTCCTGAGATTACCCTGAATGCACCGCCACCTTCGGCAGTGGCCTCCATATCACTGAGGAATGTCTCCGTCTCCCTCCTCCTGCCCACCGCGATGTACTCCAAACCCCTTCTGGGAACTACACCGGACGACAGTGCGTTCATCATGGTCACGAGTGTTCTCTTCGGTATTCTCTGCATCCCAACAACTCCATGACCTCATCGATGTAATCATCTATGATTGTTCCGTCCTCGACTATCACATCATCCACCATGTCCATGGATATGGTGTTGATCCCCTTCTCCATCGCGGACATACGCATGTTCCTCGATCCGACGAACGATTGTGCATCACCGTCCGATGCCGCTCTGAGATATGCGACCATGTCGTCGCTCAACGATTCCCTCAGACCGTCCCATCCCGTGAGCGATACGGTCTTTGAGATCTTCTTGACCTCTTCCTTGGATGGTTTCTCATCGATGCGCATCATCTCGGTGACTGCCCTAAGGTCCTCCTCCGATTCCCTGATCGCATCGGGATCGAGTTCGAACGCGGCATCCGGATCCTCCAGCTCCAACTCTCCTTCGCGATAACGTTCCAAGACATCCACTGTCACCGTGTAAGCGATGTCCTCGTTCCCGTCGTACGGCGATCCTATGTCTTCGCAACCGAGGCCGATCAACATCATCCTCAGTATGGATGAGAGCATATCCCCTGCAGGTGTATCCGTGAGGTCAGTCGGGATGCTCAGGGAATAGTTCTTCCTGTTACCGTGGTACACCAATCCGTTGTACACGGGAATGCTCCTCCTGACCGTACCAATCCCGTCGGAGATCCTGTTACCGCACAGCCTTCTGGTCATGGCGTCCGCTTCGGACACGATGTGGCGGTACAATGCATCCAACGGGACGTCCTTCGGTAATTCGGTATCGATATCGAACAATGTCATCAGATTACGTACCGAAAGGTAACCGATCGGTTCGGAACGCAATGCGGAATATGTCTGATATGCTATGTTCTCCCTCGCCCTCAACAATGGTATTCTGGGCAACAGTACATTGTTCAGACGGGAATGGCATACGCAAGCATCGCCCAACGATCCGATCTGGAAGATGTTGATGTCCTCATATTCCCTCAATATGCGTGCCATCAGTTCGATGTCGTTCTTGGGGTCGACGTTGAGGGTCACGATCTCCGAGAAGAGAAGACGGATGTACCCGATGTCGGTCTTCGGGAATCTACCTTTCCTGACGGAACCTCTCCAGAACAGGTAGTACTGCAGTGCATCCTTGCACATGGCCTTGTAGGATGGCGTCCTGATGCCTGAGGGTACGAAGTCGCACCCGTGTCCCCCATCGTTCCTGAAGGACTCCATCTCCTCCCTGGTGGCGGGATCGATGGACATCATCCCATGTGGGAGGAGGTCGGAAACGATCCAAGGCGTCTCCTCCCATCCTGCGGGAAGCCTTTTCTTCCTGCTGAGCTTGACCATATCCGGTTCAGAAATCGGGGTTCGCGGCCAATTCCTTGATCAGCATGGGGATCATGTAACTGGCATTGAGGTCGAAGGCGGCCTCCGGCTGGAGTTTCCTGACGTATTCCGTGTAGTACTTCTCCTTCAGGATGTCGAGAAGTTCCTGTTCGGTCCTTCCTGCCCTGTATCCGTTCACGATGTCCTTGGCACCGTTCACGGCAAGGTCCCTGGATGCTCTGAGGAGGTCCTTGCATCTGTCGCCCTCGACGATGCCGGTGTGTGGTACCAACATCTTGTCGATGTCCAATGCCAGTGCCCTGTCGATGGAGTCGATGCTCATCTGATAACCGACAAGATACTGGCATGCGAGCTTGTTGTCGCCTATGTAGACTCCGAGGGTCTCACAGGAGAGCAATAACCTCTCATCTTCGGAATAGAAACCTATGGAGCACTTGGTGTGACCGGGGAATCCGCACACCCTGAATCTGAAATCGCCGATGTCCACGACATCATCGTCCTTGACCACGATATCCACACGCAGGGAATCGGTCAGGTCCTCGTAGTCACCTGCATGATATGTCTTCCTGGCGGCCTCGTTCATCTGCCTCATGACCTTCTTTGCACCGTCCCTGACGATGACGTTGGCGGTATGGTCGTTGGCAACGACCTTCACATCGGGGTACGCCCTGGTGATGTAGGGTGTTCCGGACAGGTGATCGTAGTGGGAATGTGTGAGCAGGATGTAGTCCAATCCTCTGTCCCCAAGGACCTTCTTGATGTTCTCCACCATTTGCTCACCGCAGAATGCGAAACCGTTGTCGAGAAGGAATGTGGTGTTCTTGGATACGAAGAGGAATCCCTCTCCTCCGATGACAGGTCCTACATTAGTGACCTCATAGTCGAATCCCCTTCCGTTCACCTTGACGGTCTGCATGCATTCCATTCTAGTGTCCATTGACATCACCTATGCTCTTTCCCCAAAATATACTGGTATATAAGTGTCTAGAATCCCGGTTCATTCGATACGTATGGGCATACCACTTTCCGGTACCTCGTACGGGTACACTACCACCAACAGCATCTTGAACGATTCCTCTGCGAACACGGAATGCGGGATGTCCACGGGCATGACGATCGACTCCCCGACGGAGAGGGTGTGTGTCACCCCGTTTACGGTGAACCTCCCTTTCCCTTCCAGGACCGTGACGAACGCATCCCCCCTTGCGGTATGGGTGCTGAGCTCCTCCCCTTGATCGAAGGCGAACAGTGTGATGCTCACCGAATCGTTCTGTGCTATGGTCTTGCTCACGACCTGTCCTTCCCTGATGTCCACCTGGGATGCAAGGGCGAAGGTCTCCGATTTGGGCAGGTTCTTGGTACAGATCCTCATGTTGGACGGTACGGTTCTGCAGTATATCAGATGCAGTATGTGACACACAACGCGTCTTGGAGGTCGACGCACACAACGTTTAATACTCTGGGACTCAATGAACCGATGGTCATATGTTCATATGACATGGGATGCCGGACGCGGCATCCGTGGTGGGATAGGATGCTTGTACAGGACTACATAGGTCTTCTTCTTGTATACCTGATAATCGTGCTGTCATTGGGTCTGGCACTATTGGTGGAGCATTTCAGGAACGACCTCAACGTGAGGAAGATAGTGCACATTGGAGTAGGTAACTTCGTTCTGGTATGGTGGATGTTCTCCGAAGGCTGGATAATGTTGGTGTTCTTCGCAGTCCCGTTCGCATTGATCCTGTTCCTTGCGATGTTCAGGAACAACCTCGTAGGCAAGGGTAAGTTGGGTGAACTCACATCGGAGAAAGGGCATACCACCGGTCTGTTCTTCTACGTGATCAGTATCGCAGTGATGATTCTGTTCTTCTTCCCGGACCATTGGTTGGCAGCATCCATTGGTATCGTGGCAATGACCTACGGGGATGGGATGGGCAGTGTCATCGGAAAGAGGTTCGGTAAGCACAGGATCATCAATGGCAAGTCATTGGAGGGGTCGTTCGGTGTGTTCATAGGGACATTCCTCGCTGCATTGTTGATCTCCGCACTGTACATCTGGTTGTCATCCACTGGACACTATGTAGGCGACGTGAATGCATTGTTTCCGATCTGGCTCATATGTATTTTGATAGGATTGTGGGCCTCCCTCATGGAGGCAGTGTGTCCCGGGGAGTATGATAACCTCGTGATCCCGATTTCGACCGCCGTCATATTGGTTCTTCTGGGGCTTTGATATGACCTGGTACGTGATAGACGGTATGGATGGATCAGGCAAATCCACTGCTGGTTCAATGGTGAAGGGTATGTTGGAATCCCAGGGCAGACGTGTTCTCGACATTACACACCCTACCGAACACAGGTTGGTGGGTCGTATATCAGACAGGTTCCTCCACATGGACCAAGGGAAGTTCTGGGAGATGTTGGCAGCGGTGTTCTACATCCTTGACGTGGTGATGTCACTCTTCTACGTACGCAGATACGGGAAGGCATATGACGACGTCATCTTCATCAGGTACAGTATGGCAGTAGCATATGTGCCAACACGTCTCGTTCCCTTGACATATCGTATCATCGAATCGGTACTTCCGATCCCGGATGTAAAGATCCTAATCGATATCGATCCCGGAACGGCATCGTCCCGTATCGACTCCAGAGGTGAATCTCGCGAACTGTTCGAGACGCCTCAGAGGTTGATGAAGACGCGTAACAAGATCATGATGATCGCGGACAGTTGGAACATCGTCGAGAACACAGGATCCATGGAGGACCTGGAGTGCCAGTTATCGGATATTTTGGATAAGGGGATGGTAGTGTGAGAGATCCAACAAGTCTTTTCGCCGGGGAAGTGTCTCCGGGCACCAAAAAGTTCGCAGACATGGTTTCGATGATAACGCAACCCCCGTTCCTTGCGATCGCAGCGTTCATATTGTTGAATCTGCAGGTTGGGGACATAGTCGACCAATTGCTGTTGGATGTCGTATGTATCGTATCGGCATTGGTGATTCCTGTCGGAGTCACATACTATTTCGGAAAGAAGCACGGTAATGAGGAGTTGGACGTAGAGAGGAGGGAGGACAGGTTCCCGCCATTGATCCTCGGTACGCTCGGATATGTCGTCGGCGCTATCGTACTGTATCTCATGGATGCACCCTCCATCGTTTGGGTATTGATGGCATGTTATGCGGTCGTCACTGCGGCCATCACCGTCATCACCCTCTATTGGAAGATCAGCATCCACGCATGTGGTTGTGTCGGACCGTCCATGGCCCTCACGTTACAGTTCGGTACTATCGGTGCATTGTACTTCCTGTTCCTGCCGTTCGCCGTATGGTCAAGGTATGTCAAGAGGAAGCACACTCCCGCACAGCTGGTCTGTGGTGCATTGCTGGGTGCGATACTGTCCGGTATCGTCTTTGCATTGTTGCTGTGATCATTCTCCGATCGGGATCTCCTTCACAACGAACGATAAAAACGCACCGATGAGCGAGAGTGCGGCACCGATGACCATGGTCACTGTGAAACCGTCCATGAAGACACTATGCGTCAACATATCGATGGGGACTCCGTTGGCTCCAGCGGCCGTTGCGAACAATGCTGCGAAGAGTACCGTTCCGACCGTGGAACCTAGGTAACCTGATTCGTTGACCATCGTCGAACCCATCTCCTTGCTTTCACCGATGGTGGATTCGATGACTCTGGAGCACATCGGCCCTCCCGCGAACGACCATGTGAGTCCCATCAGTATCAGGGCCACCACATATATCGGAAGGATCAGTTCGTCCATGAATGCGATCAACATCATCGCTATGGCCAATAACACACAACTGACGACGCAGAACCATCTCCTTCCTACATGGTCGGACCATCTGCCGAGAGGCATCCCCGTGATGACAGTGATCAGCGGCGGGATGAAGAGGAACAGTCCAGAGACCGTACTGTCGAATCCAAGACAGATCATCATGTAGAACGGGAGCAGGTACAGCAGTCCCATGTACACGACGTTGACCAGGAAGTAAACGATGAGGTTGAGGTCGAACGACGCGTGTTTGAAGATCGTAAGACCCAGTAACGGATTGTCCGTTCTGAGTTCATGTACTGCGAACAGTGTGATGAATATAAGGAATACCAATCCTGCAACGGCCATGACGGTGTACTCACCGAGGTTCTCCAATACAAGGACGAGTCCCACGATGGCGATGAACAAGGTCACAGCTCCGATGTAGTCAATACTGACCTTCTCGTCGTTCCTTTCCTCCTTAGGAAGATACACATGTAACAATCCTATCAATAGGATACCTATCGGAACATTGATGTAGAATATCCAGTGCCAGGAGAGTGCACTGATTATCAATCCGCCAAGGGCCGGACCCATGGCCGCACCGACCGAGTATCCGATCGTTATCACTGCCAATGCATAACCGAGCTCATGTGCGGGGAAGAACTTCACACAGCACATAGGTATGGTGGCACCCATCATGGCCGCACCGACACCCTGTGCGATGCGGGCCGCAATCAAAAGAGGGAACGAACCTGCAAGTCCGCACATTAGTGAACTGGTTGCGAATATCGCTATTCCGAGGAGGAGGATGAACCTGATGGATGTGTTCTTAGCGATCCTTCCGAAGAGGATCAACAGTCCGGCCATCATCATGAAGTATGAGACCGTCACCCATGAGGCCATGGTCACATCGACACCCATGTCCGTTGCGATGGTCGGTAACGCTACCGACACAATCGTCCCATCGAGACAATCCATCAGACCCACGAATCCTATCAACAACAGTAAGAGGGTGCCTTTCCTGTCCATGTTATCGATGGCCCCATAATATCGTTGTATTTGTAGGCTATTCTCTTAAAAGAGATACATGTGTGCAATGTATGGATACATTATAGTAGACAATCGGAGGATTCCAGGATCCGGAACATCCTGTTAGCATTCGAACCGGGATTTGACATATATTTGGGAATAGGGATTCCAATCGAGTCTGAATTTTCAGTTCATAAGGAAAACATAGCGTTCCCAGTTAGGGAATCCTAAGCTATGGGTTCGGACATGAGCTGTCTTCATCCAATGGAATATCCCATGAATGATGACATATCCTCACCTTTTCAGTGAGTGATCGGATGAAATTACAACGATATCCGATGGATCTAATGTCAAAACCCATTGAGGATCGTAAGTGAGAACGTGGTAGGATGGTACGGATATGGAATGTGCATCTTTTTATGATATCCGATCATTTGTAGTGATATCTCCGATTCTGGTACTTGTTTTATATACTATATAAGCTAAGGAATCCAACATGAAGACGTTGAAGGTCCCGTTGGATCCGACCAGTGAACA
>SUSY01000050.1 GCA_015063185.1 Thermoplasmata archaeon | reverse complement strand
CCATGAGGGCAGGACTTACGGTTCCTGGATGGACGATGTGGACGTCAAAGTGCAATCCCTCCTGGTAGGCTTCAGGGGTGTCGGGTACGATAGGGAATGGTGCCTCAAGTTCGCGGAGGACGAGTTGGGTTCGATGTCCGATGACCTCACCGCGGTCATTTCGTACATCTGTGATACGCTCGTCCCCAACCTGCGGCACATGACGGACGAGATGGACAGCATAGTCACCGCCCTGGATGGGAGGTACGTACTGCCGGGACCATCGGGTGCACCCACCAGAGGTAACGCCCATCTGCTCCCTATGGGAAGGAACTACTTCTCCATAGATCCCGACATCATCCCCAGCAGGAGTGCGTGGGACACCGGTACGCGTATGGCGGACAGGTTGATCGAGAGGTACGTGAACGAACGCGGAACATATCCACGTGAGATCGCGTTCATCATCTGGGCCACGGATACCATGAAGACCAACGGTGATGACGTGGCGTACATCCTGTGGCTGATGGGTGTCAAGCCGGTATGGTCCGATTCCAACGGACAGGTCGTAGACCTCGAGGTGGTCCCGTTGGAGGAGTTGGGAAGGCCCAGGATCGATGTGAGCGTACGTATCACGGGACTGTTCAGGGACACGTTCCCCAACCTGATCGACATGATCGACGATGCCGTGAGGCTGGTATCCTCCCTAGATGAGGGTGATGAGGAGAACTATCTCGCGGCCAATCTCAGACAGGACATCATAGAGAACGTGGCCAACGGCATGGGCATGGACGAGGCACGTGACGTGGCATCCACCAGGATATTCGGTTGTCCTCCGGGTTGCTACGGCCCCGGTGTGAACCATGCCATAGAGTCCAGCGAATGGGATTCGGTGAAGGACCTCGCGGATCTGTACATCGCATGGGGAAGCTACGCGTACGGTCGCGGAAAGGAAGGCGTTCAGATGAAGGACACCTTCATCAAGAGGTTCTCCAGGTCGGACGTCACGATCAAGAACATGCCCGACAGGGAGTTGGATTCCCTGGACATAGACGATGTGTACGGATATCTCGGTGGACTGAATGCGTTCACCCGTGCGTACGGTGTGAAGGAGGACGTCATGTCCGTCATAGGTGACGGTTCCGATCCCGATAACGTGAAGGTCAGGAGGACCGATGAGGAACTGAAGTTCCTGTTCAGGACCAAGGTCCTGAACCCTAAGTTCCTGGAGGGTCTGAAGAGACACGGATTCAGGGGAGTCGGTGAGATCGCCAAGCTCACTGAGTACGTGTTCGGATGGGATGCCACATCGGACGTCATCGACGATTGGATGTACGACGGTCTCACGGAACACTATCTTCTGGACGAGGAGACCCGTGAATGGATGCGTGACGAGAACCCGTATGCGTTGATGGAAATGGTCAACCGCCTCCAGGAGGCGATCTCCAGAGGTATGTGGGATGCTTCCGACGAGATGAAGCAGAGGCTCAGGGACATCCTTCTGGAAACGGAGGAGAGGATAGAGGACATCACGGATGCCTGATCATCCTTCCTAAAAAAGGATCCCATCCTCCTCGATGACAGGGGGAGGATAGGAATAAACGGTTTTATCCGGTCTCTCAGGGTCCTTTGTATGTCACACCGGACTTACTGGCAACGACGCTGTACTCGTGGTCGTTGTCGTAGTCGGTGTCATCGTCATCGATCATGATGATGTGCGGTCTGCCCTCGTCCACTATCACCTTGGCATTGACGTCGTATACATGCTTGATGTTCTCTGCTGTGATGACGTCCTGAGGCTTACCTATGGCATAGACGCCTCCGTCATGCATCATGATGATGTTGTCGGAGTACTTCGCGGCGATGTTGATGTCATGACTGATCATTATCACCAACATGTTCTTCTCCCTGGAGAGGCGCCTGAGGATCTTGGTGATCTCCAACTGATACTTGATGTCGAGATTCGATGTGGGTTCGTCCAGGAACATTATCCTCGGTTCCTGCGCTAGTCCCCTTGCGAGCATGACCTTCTGATGCTGTCCCGCTGATAGTTCGTTGAAGTTACGGTCAGCGAGGTCCTCGATACCGATCAGGCAGAGCATATCGTACACTATACGTAGGTCATCGTCCAAACTTCCCCATTTACTATGGGGGTGTCTGCCCATGAGTACCGTATCGGTGACGGTTAACGGGAAGTTATCCACCGAGGAATATGGGACATAACCCATGATCTTCGCTAGATCCTTGATGGAGATGTCCTTGATGTCATGGTCGTTTATGATCACGGCCCCTCCTGTAGGTTCCAGGATCTTGTTCATACAGTGTATGAGTGTGGATTTTCCCACTCCGTTCGGTCCGAGTATGGAGACAAGTTGTGAACCTTTGATTTGGAGAGATATGTCCTCTAATACAGGGAACTCCTTCTTCCTGGACTTATAAGCGAAATCCAGGTCCTTTAACTCTATATCCAGGACAGGTTCGTTCATCAGTCCGTCGATGAACTCCTTGTCCTCCTTGGATGTGTTAAGTTTGATGATGCTCAATTCCACACCTTCTTTCTTTGTTTAATTAAAATGTAAAGGAACAGCGGTCCACCCACCATGGAGCTGATGACCCCCACGGGCAATCCGTTCGCACCCGACATCTTCGCAATCAAATCCGCGATTATCAGGAATGCAGCTCCAAACGCGGCCGATGCAGGTAATAGATGTTTGTTCTTGGATCCCACGAAGA
Organism: Thermoplasmata archaeon; assembly: GCA_015063185.1. Lineage (GTDB taxonomy): Archaea > Thermoplasmatota > Thermoplasmata > Methanomassiliicoccales > Methanomethylophilaceae > SIG5. The sequence continues at coordinate 955 of SUSY01000050.1, read as the reverse complement.
TCCTTGCGATATGCGGTGCCACCAGTCCGATGAATCCGATGGTGCCGGTGAAACAAACAATTCCCGCCGTCATCAAGGATACCAGGAACAGGGTCACGATACGCATCCTCTTGGCATTAACTCCGAGGGTTCTTGCGCTGTTGTCTCCCATGTACATGATATCCAGTTTCTTGTACAGGATCGCAAGGAGTATGCTCAATACGACCACTGTGATGACGATGTAGGGGAGCACCTCCCAATCCACTCTGCTCAGGTATCCGACCCTCCACGAGTATGCATCCGCCAGATCCTCCGCTTCGGATGAGATCATCAGATATTGTGTGATCGAACTGAAGACGTACATCATCGCAACACCGAGCAGGATGATTGCTGTCGGGGACAGGTTCTTGAATTTGGAGATCAACAGGATGACCGCCACTGGGATCAGGGAGAACACGAACGCATTGACGATCAGGGAGATGTCATCGGGAAGGAATGGGAGGATGGCGAATCCGCCGATCATACTCAACACCGCACCGAGGAATGCTCCGGAGGACACGCCCACTGTATATGGATCGGCCAACGGGTTGTTCATGACGTTCTGCATGACCGCTCCGCACAATGCCAATCCCGCTCCTACGGTCAGGGCACCTATTGCTCTGGGCAGACGCCCATTCCATATGTATATGTCCCCCAATTGATCGGTCACATTTCCAAGGATGTGATCGAAGAATACGGAAAGTGAGTCCAGGAATGAGATCCTGTACGTTCCGATACCCAGTGCTACGATCAGGGACAGGAGTGTGATCACTGCGAATATGATGGAGAACGAATACTTTCTAATTGATTGCCTCTTCGACGTTTCGTGTGGGCCAGCGGTTTTTCCGATGTAGGTTCTGTCGAAGAGGCCTGAGAACCCTTTATTTCACAGGAATGCGATGTATTTCGCATGAGCAAGAGTGCGGAGAAGCTGTTC
>SUSY01000018.1 GCA_015063185.1 Thermoplasmata archaeon | reverse complement strand
TACAGGCATGTGAGAGAACGCTCGGCGAACACAGGAAGGAATCTGCAACTTTGTTCATCGAAACCGATATCCTCGAGGTCGCGGGACCGCATTTCCCCAGATACAAGAAGAAGGGGGAGTTCAACTCGTACACCTATCCCACTCACAGGGACTTCTCCATCGTCATGGATACCACAGATGACGAATGTACGAATAAGGGAAAGGGCACCAAAAAGAAGAAGAAGGGCAAGGGACCGAAGCGCAGGATCAGACTCGGCAAGATCGATGGTCCCATCAGGAGTTACAACCAATCCACCAAGATCGACGGTAAAGTGAAGACGTGTACCGTGAACAGGAAGGATATGGGACGTTATTACCGCTATAGCGCATCCATAACGTACGAGGACGTTCCCAAATCATATCCGGAACCGAAAGGTCCGATAGGCGTGGATGTGGGGATATCCAACATAGCCGCATTGTCCGATGGCACCGTGTTCGAGAACGATCATATCTATCAAAAGAAGGAATCGAGGTTCAGGAAGGAACACAGGAAGTTGAGTGGATTACAACCCAACACCCCCGAGTACCTGAAACAGAGGACGAAACTGAACCATCTGTACGAGAAGGTAAAGAATCACAGGAGGAACAACATAGAACAGATTTCCAATCATATCGTGAAGAACCACGACATAATAGCGATGGAGGACCTTTCGGTCGAACAGCTCCGTTCCATATCCATGGATAGGAGGATGACCAAGGGTTACAACGATGCATCCATAGGTGAACTGAGGAAGAGGATATGCGACAAGGCTGAGAGCGCCGGTCGCACGATCGTCCTCGTGGACCCTAGGGACACATCACAGATATGTTCGAACTGTCAGGGGATCGTCGAAAAGGATCTTTCGGTCAGGACGCATGTCTGCCCGCACTGCGGATACGAAGAGGACAGGGACGTCAATGCTGCCAGGAACATACTGGCGCGTGCGTTGTCCATCCTACAAGGTCTACGGGATCGACCGGCGATCCTTTCCGACACCTAGAGATCGGAAGAATGGCCGTGCGCACATCGACTTCCCGCAGGAAGATATGTGCGTGACGGCACAAAGATTTGACCGATGGTGATTCAAAATCATCCATCTGTCAAATCCAGGTTCGAAGATTAATGACAATCCTTATTCGATACGATGATATCCTTGGACCATGGACGATGAGGCGGTAAGCAATCTGTCTCGCGACAGTCTTCGCGTACAGAAGTATGTGGCGGTTCTGGGCATATCTCTGATGGCGATAAAGTTCATCGCATGGATGATGACCGGTTCGGTCTCCATCCTGACCGATGCCATGGAGAGCATCGTCAATGTCGTTGCCGCTCTCATCGGTTTGTACGCACTGTATCTCTCATCGAGACCTAGGGATGCCGACCACCCGTTCGGTCATGGTAAGGTGGAGCTGATATCGTCCTCCGTCGAAGGTGTGATGATCATCGTCGCCGGAGCCATGATCCTTTTTCAGGCCATACCTCGCTTCTTCTATCCGGAGCCGATAGACTCTTTGGATCTGGGTCTGTTATTGGTGGCCATAAGTGCATTCGCCAACTACGTTGCCGGCCGTTATGCCATCCATAGGGGCAAGGCCAACCGTTCCGTCGCCCTCGTTGCCAGCGGCAAGCATCTTTGTTCGGATACATATTCATCGATAGGTATCATACTGGGTCTTTGTCTGATGATGGTGTTCTCCAACATGGGGTACGATGTGCTCTGGTTGGATCCCTTGATCGCATCGGTGTTCGGTGTGTTCATCATGGTCACCGGATCGAAGGTCGTGAAGGGTTCCATGGATGGTGTCATGGACCGTATCGACGAACAGACCGTCGAGAGGGCGATAGGTATAATCAATTCGAAGAGGCACGATCATTGGATAGATATCCACAACCTTCGCGTCATCAAATACGGCCCTACCCTTCACATGGAGTTGCATATAATCCTCCCCATGGATATGACGATGGAGGAACAGGCCATGGAGTTCACCGAACTGAAGGATGCGATTATCGCTGAGTTCGGCGAGTATGTGGACCTGATGATCATGGGCGAATCGTGCGAGCATTGCATGTGTAGGTACTGTAAGGCTGTCTGCGAGAACAGGGCGGAACCCTTCGAATCTCTCATAGAATGGGATATAGACACCGTGACGGATGAGACGGAGGATCATTCCGAACATCATTTCTGACGCAAGTAACAAAAGCATCGTAGTACATTCATGCCCGATGACATCGGAAATCCCCGTGAAGGTAGAGGAAGCAGGAGTTGTGGATTGGTATCAGACACTTTCGGATCTCGATCGTGTCAAACTCAGGAAGTACATCGATAAGGTGGACCCGTCCTCTCAGTTCTCCTTCTTCATATCTCTAATCAGGGCTGTGGTCTCCGATGAGAACTACAGATTCGGAGTATCCCTCTGCATCGCAACCAGCCCAATGCCGTTCAATGCCTATGAGAGGTTCCTCATCAACGAGGAGTTCATCGAGGCACTCGTAGGAAGGGAGATGTACGAGGATGCGAAGAATGTTTGTAACATCAACCTCCAGTTGTTCGATACCGTCCGTCAGTTCATCATGGATGACAATGGCGGTATACTTCCCGAAAGGCTCGCATTCCGTAACAGATACATCGACGTCATCGTCGGTATCGAGTATCAGTACGACCTCGCGTTCGAGATGTTGGAGAAGTACAACCAGATGGGACTCCTCAGTGACGAGGATCTCGAGTACAGGAGGAACGGGATCAAGACCCACAGGCTCCAAAGGACCTTCGACGGTGTGTACACCTACAGGAACAAGGGTTCTGAGAACTGATCGTCACATATTCTGTACGACCAATGTTCTATGGGTATGCGGATTGTAATTTACAATAACGATCTCCATGCCTTCATCGGTATGACATCCACCGCAGGTTCCTCATATGGATGGATCCTGTCGATCACATGGAGTGCCTGTGCGAGATCGTATTCCCTGACAACGAACTCGATCCTCTTCTCCTCCTGTCTGGTGATGGTATCGATCTCGCCTATGTACGGATCGGAACCTTCGGTTGGGATCCATGTACCTACAACATCGGATATCGTGAAACAACGTCTGTATCCGGGATAGAGCGGATCGATCACCTCATCGATCGCGTCCATAAGGATGTCTATGAAATCTGCTGGTACGGATACCGTTACCTTGTAGATGTCCTCTGCCATGATCGGTTATGTGGATATCCCGTCTTAAACCTTGTATCCGTAGGAGCGTCCCAAGTCCGCCTTCATGCGCTTGACCTGTATATCGATCCATGTCGTTGCGGCCCATGCACCTATGAACGGGATCGGAGGTGTGCAATAGATCGCACCGCCTATCAATGCCGCCAATTGTTTCGTGGGCGGGAGATTCAGGGTCTTCTGTACGAGTGGGCTGTCATCGTTGGGGTCCAACTTCCCACGCCATCTGTCCACGATCATCCTCATTCCGTCAAGGACCACCTGAAGGCTCCATTGGGACTGTGTGAACACTGGTGCCGGGCGTCCGCAGGCCTTCGTGGTCTTGGACAGTATCGCTTTTCTGAGATCATCCTCTCCTTCCCCCGGGAATTCGGTCCATGTGTATCCCATCGTATATGGGGAGTGTGCATCGCTCGCACCTATCTCCGCCCATCTGCCGGGATGTGCCCTGAAGCATCCCGCTGCCATGTTGTTTGTCCATCCGTCGACATGTCCGCCGTTTATTGTCTCGATTCCATCCAGATCCAATTCGGTTACCTTGTGTCCTACGCACCTTACGTAGAATCCGAACGGGTGCGGAGCGATGGCGATACCGCCCTGTGATCTGATCTCATCGATGGTCTCCTCGGCGGTCATATTCGGTTCGATGTACTCGTTGAGCCAAAGTCCGATGATTTCTCCATCGGATGTCATGATCTCGTCACCGACGACGACATCGATGTCCTTTAGCTTACGACCGTACTGTTTCGCACGGAACGCGCCCTTGATCTCGCTATGGTCTGTGATGCATACGACGCTCATACCGTTCTTCCTTGCGTTGTCCACCTGTTGTTCCGGGGACATGACCGATTCCGGGAATTTGAGGATCTTATAATTGGTGGTTCCGGAATAGAACGTGTGGACATGTGTATCCGCTTTGGAGATCATTTTACATAACAACGATACGGTGTTATTTTAATGGTGTCATTTTGAGATATTCATCATCCCATACTATTCTATATTTTAAGTTATTTAATTTACATTCATTTTTGTCAAATTTGACAATTTTTTGCTTATTTTGATAAGCCGTTTAAATACATCAGCAAATGGAATATCGATGAATTCACTGGAGGTGAACATATTAGAGATATAGACAGACTATCGGTCCTGATCGTTTCAGATGTGATGTCCAAGGATTGCACGTGTGCGACCGCATTGGCGGACGTCATCGATGTTCTGAACGAGTCGGATATCGATGTGATGTATGAGAGCGACCCCGATGTCGGTTTCGATTCGACCCGTATGTTGAGTGCGGGCATGGATGCCGTTATCGTTGACAGGGGGATGAAGGGTTCCGACAGGATCATCTCGGAGATTCGTGAAGCGGACAAGGACATCTCGATATTCCTGATGACCGTACCTTCCGCGTTGAACGATATCTCCTTGGATATCGTGTCCAAGGTTGACGAGTTCCTTTGGGTCGAAGGTGATTCACCGTCATTCATGGCCGGAAGGATCGCCGCTGCCTGTAGGAGATACAGGAAGGAGATCCTCCCACCGATGTTCGAGAGCCTCGTCAGGTTCTCCGAGGACTATGAGTACTCATGGCATACCCCCGGTCATACCGCAGGTACCGCATTCCTGAAATCCCCTGTGGGAAGGTTGTTCTACGACTTCTTCGGGGAGCAGCTGTTCAGGTCCGACCTATCGATATCCGTGGGTGAACTGGGGTCTTTGCTCGATCATTCCGGTCCGATAGGGGAGTCGGAGAAGTACGCATCCGAGGTTTTCGGTTCGGATATGACCATGTACGTCACCAACGGAACATCCACATCCAATAGGGTGGTCCATATGTCGGTCACTCCGCCCGGAGGTATCGAGGTGGTGGACAGGAACTGTCACAAGTCCATCGAACATGCGTTGACGTTCAATCATTCGTTCCCCGTATACATGTTACCTACCAGGAACGGTCTCGGAATAATGGGGCCGATCCCAAGGAGCAGGATGGATGCGGATTTCATCAGGAATGCCATAGCACAATCCCCGTTGATCATCGGCGAGAAGAAGAATTTGAAGCCAGATATCGCCGTGGTGACCAATTCCACATACGATGGGATATGCTACGACGCGGAGGCCGTCGAGGCCGTCCTCGGAAAATCCACGGACTGTATCCATTTCGATGAGGCTTGGTACGGATATGCAAGGTTCAACCCCATATATTCGGGACGTTACGCCATGAGGGACTCGGTCCCTAAGGGTGGCCCTACCGTATACGCGACACAGTCCACCCATAAGCTCCTCGCCGCACTGTCCCAGGCATCGATGATCCATATGAGGGCAGGCAGACATCCCGTGGACCGTGACCTGTTCAACGAGAGCTTCATGATGCATGCATCCACATCCCCCCAATATGCGATCCTCGCATCGTTGGACGTGTCCACTAAGATGATGGATTCCAACGGATTCCGTCTCACACAGGATTCCATAGATGAGGCGGTGAGATTCAGGCAGATGATGGCCAGAATAAAGACCCAGACATCCAAGGACAGTTGGTGGTTCACGGTATGGCAACCTGAGACCGTACAGATTCCAGGTAAGTTGACGAAGACCAGATTCGAGGATGTACCGGTGGACATCCTCACCAGGAACAGGGACTGTTGGTTGCTGAGGAAGGAGGACAAATGGCATGGATTTACCGATATCGAGGATGGATGGGGCATGTTGGATCCCATCAAGGTCACAGTGCTCACTCCCGGTCTCGATGCGATGGGTAACTATTCCGAGTTCGGAATCCCCGCTGCACTGGTCGTGGCATTCCTGGATGAGAGGGGAATCGTCAATGAGAAGTCCGGTGATTACAACATCCTGTTCCTGTTCTCCATGGGAGTGACCAACGGAAAGTGGGGATCGCTCGTATCGGAGTTCTATGAGTTCAAGAGGTTGTTCGATTCGGACGCATTGGTCAAGGATGTACTTCCAAAGACGTACGCAGCCCATCCCGAAAGGTATGAGGGTGTCACCATCAGAACACTCGCCAGGGAGATGCATCTCTACATGATGGATCACAGGCAGACCGATCTCGGTAACAAGGCCTCGTCCTCATTACCGAAACAGGTCATGACGCCCTCAGGAGCATACGCATTGCTTGTAAGGGGAGATGTGGAACATGTCAGGGTTGACGATGCGAAGGGTCGTGTCGCTGCGACCGGAATCGTACCATATCCTCCGGGTGTGCCGATCCTGATGCCCGGTGAACGTATCGGTGACGAGAACGATCCGATCCTGGAGTACATGCATACGCTTCAGGAGTTCGATCGCAGGTTCCCCGGTTTCGAACATGATTCACACGGAATCGAAGTGATAGATGGCGATTATTACATGTATTGCGTGAAGGAATGATAACATGGCCGATGCAAAGAATGCGACATCCAACAAGAAACTGGGTGTCATTTCACTCGCATTGATCAATGTGGCTGCGGTCCTCAGTCTCCGTAACTTCCCATCAATGGCGATGGAAGGTTGGGGTATGATCTTCTGGTACGTTCTGTTCACCATATGCTTCCTCATACCGACGGCATTGGTTGCAGCAGAGCTCGCATCCACTTGGCCAAAGGCGGGAGGTATCTATGCCTGGGTGAGGGAAGCCTTCCCCGGCAAGGGTAGCTTTATAACGATATGGTGTTCCTGGGTCAATAACATCGTATGGTTCCCCACGGTGGTATCGTTCATCATGGTGACCTTCGCATACACCCTGTTGAAGCCTGCATTGGGTGACAATATGGTTTTCATGGCGGTCGTCATGTTGGGTGTGATGTGGATCCTGACATTCTTCAACTTCGGAAGGATGAAGCATTCCACTACACTCTCCACAGTCGGTACCGTCGTCGGTGCATTGATCCCCATCACCATCCTGGTGGTGCTTACCTTCGTATGGCTGGCACAGGGTAATGACAGCTACATGGGCGAGCTCACCCTGTCCGCTCTCGTACCTAACATGAACTTCAGCATGCTGACGTTCGCCGCAAGTCTGGTACTGATGTTCGCGGGAATGGAGATGGCAGGTTACCATGCACGTGAGACGGACAACCCTCAGAAGGACTATCCGATCGCGATGTTCCTGGCGGCAGCGATCATCTGTATCGTCTCCATCCTCGGAACCTGGTCGGTCGGAACCATGGTCTCCCCCGAGTTCCTCAACGGTCCCGAAGGTCTGAACGGTGGTGTGATCGAGGCGTTCCAGGTCGTGCTGGACAGTCTCAACGTAGGATGGCTGATCATACCTCTTGGACTCATGCTGGCACTTGGTATCATCGCACAGTTGTCCACTTGGATGTTGGGTCCTGCGAAGGGTCTCGCACCCGCAGCATATCTCGGAGACCTCCCTCCGATGTTCCGTAAGGCCAACAAGAACGGTGCCCCCGTGGGCGTATTGGTACTCCAGTCCGCGATCTCATCCGGATTCGTGATACTCTACCTGGTCCTGGATGCAATGAACATCGATGGATACTGGGTCCTGGTCGCGATCACATCGTTGATCAACATCATCATGTACCTCTTCATGTTCGCCGCCTTCCTGAAGCTCAGGAGCACCCAGGCGGACAAGCCCCGTCCCTTCAAACTTCCCGGCGGAAAGGTAGGGGCATACATCGTTGGAGGTGTGGCCATAGTCACTCTGGTGTTCGGATTCATCTTCGGACTGTATCCTTCGGATCCGTTGAGCGATACCATGACCGTGGTGTACATCATCGGTGTGTTCCTCGCCGTCGTATGTATCTCGGTGTTACCGCCGTTCATCATCGACAAGTGGTTCAAGAAGGATTCATGGTTGCCGACCAAGGAGGAATTGGAGGCCTACGAAGGTACGACGGAGGAATGATCCCACTCTCCATAAACCATTTTCCAATTTTTGTACTTTAAAAATGTATTTACGTTAAATACTAACGACCTTATCTGTCATCATGGACTTAGCATTGTTGGGGATTCCGATAGGTATCGTCTTCCTTTACTTCGGATCGAAGTGGATGGTCGATGGGGCTAAGATGATCGCCATCATCATGGGCATTTCCCCGTTCGTGATAGGATTGACCGTACTCGCATTCGGTTCCTCCGCACCGGAGGCATTTACATCGATCGTGAGCAGGGATGCACCTCAGTTGATCATAGGGAATGTGGTTGGAAGCAACATCGTGAATTTGGGTGTGGCCATAGGTTTGGCAGCCATTCTTTCCCCACTCTTCTGTTCCTTCAAGGAGACGAAGTTGGAATTGGGATTCATGGTCCTGTCCGGTCTGATGGTATATGCTATGGCACTGACAGGTATGATAGGTCTAGGATTCGGTCTGATTCTGTTCGCATCGATCTTCATCTTTGTCTACATAGTGTATCGGCTCAAACGTAACGGTGATGGGGCGAAGGCCGCCAATGATGAGAAGGAGACGGTTGATTGGCCGTTATGGAAATGCATACTTCTGACCGTGTTCGGTCTTGCTGTGCTGTATTTCGGTTCGGAGTTCTTCGTGGCCGGTGCCAAGGTGGCGGCCGGTATGTTGGGCGTGTCCGACCTGCTCATCGGATTGATCGTTGTCGCCGTCGGAACATCGTTGCCCGAGATATGTATCTGTCTCATGGCGGCCTATAGGGGAGAGACCGATATGGCGATCAGCAATATCGTAGGAAGCAACATCTTCAATTGCTTCTTCGTATTGGGAATCGGCGCATGTCTCGCTGACGTACCGATATTGGATTCCGTGTTGACGTTCCACCTGCCCGTCATGATGGTCATGACATTGATCATGTGTGCGTTCCTGTACAAGAACGACAGGGTAGGAAGGTACGCAGGTGCCGTACTGTTCGCCATCTATGTGGTGTATGTGACATTGTTGGCATTCAATCCATCGCTGACGATGTGATAGTAAAAGAATAATCCATCCGACCGTACCCTTCCGGATACGGTCGGTCGGACCTCAGGCGTAATAGTATTCGCCCTTGGATTTCTGTTCCCTCTCCAACCTGGAGTCGGGCTTGTTGATCCTGGGCCTGTGGGACTCGGCATCCCTGCGGAAAGTGATGTCCACTGCTTTGAGGAACTTGTTCATTCCTTCCCTCATATCGAACGGCCCCTCTCCGATACCGTGGTGTCCGGGAGTTCCTCCGAAGACCATCATGGAATCCGAGACCATGTCTAGGAAGTAGATGTCGTGGTCAACGATCATTCCGGACTTTCCGCTCTTCTCCATCATACGTCTGATGGTCCTTGCGCAGTTCATCCTCTGGTTTGAATCCAGGTATGCGGACGGCTCATCCAACAGGTAGATGTCCGCTTCCTTCGCGAGACAGCAGGTGATCGCTACACGCTGCAACTCTCCTCCGGACAGGTTCTTGACCTTCTTGTCCATCAGATACTTGATCGCCAGAGGTTCCAGGACCTCTGTCTCGAAGAAACCGCTGTCGATTACATCGAATGCGGTGGAGTAGAGGAGGTCCCTCACGGTTCCGTCGAAGTCCGCGGAGATGTACTGGGGTTTGTATGAGATCTTCAGTTTGGTGTCGAGCTTACCGGAATCCGCCTCGAGGTCCCCTGCAAGGATCTTGACGAATGTGGTCTTACCGGTTCCGTTGGGTCCGACGATACCGACGGACTCTCCTATCCTGACCATTCCGGGGTTCACGTCCAATTCGAATCCTCCGAAGTCCTTTCTGAGTGCATCGAACTCCACCAGGGATGCCGTGTTCCAATCCCCTCTGGGCGGTGATGCGGTGAACTCGATGGGCCTGTCGCGGAACCTGATGTTCTCCTCCGGCAGGTATCCGTCCAGGTAGACGTTGATGGCGGTCCTGACCTGACGTGGCTGGGTGAACACTCCGTACGCTCCTTCGGATCCGTACACGACGTTGACGTTGTCCGCAAGGAAGTCGAGGAGTGCGAGGTCGTGTTCGATGACGACGACCTGTTTCTCGAGACTAAGTTCCTTGATCAGGCGTGCTACTTTGACCCTCTGATAGATATCGAGGTACGACGAGGGCTCGTCGAAGAAGTAGACGTCGGCATCCTTCATGAGTGTGGCTGCGACGGAGAGTCTCTGGAGCTCTCCTCCGGAGAGTTTGCTGAGCTCCCTGTCGAGGACCTCGGTGAGTTCCAACTTCTCTGCCGCCTCCTGGAGTGTCATCCTCTCCTGGACCTTCTCGAGGAGGTCTCTGACGACCCCCTTGACGGCCTGGGGGAGTTTATCCACGTACTGGGGCTTCATAGCGGTCTTGACCTTTCCGGCATAGACGTTCTTGAGGTACTCGTGCGTCTCGGTACCTGCGTAGTATGCGAGGACCTCTTCCTTGGTGGGAGGGTTGTCGTACCTTCCGAGGTTGGGGATCTCGATACCGGACAACATCTTGATGGCGGTCGTCTTTCCGATACCGTTGGGTCCGAGGATACCGGTGACGATTCCCTTTTTGGGGACAGGCAACCTGTATAGGCGGAACATGTTCTCACCGTACTGGTGAACCATCTCGCTCTTGAGCTCGTCGGCAAGACCGATGATCTTGATCGCATCGAACTGACATTTGTTGACACAGATTCCGCAACCCTGGCAGATCGTCTCCGAGATGATGGGTTTACCCCTCTCTCCGAGGGTGATGCATTCTGTGACACCTGTCCTCATGAGGGGACAGAAGTTGATGCACTCCTTGTTGCATTTTCTGTTCTGGCATCTATCGTAAAGGACCGCGGCTATCCGCATGACGCGTCCAATAGGGAGGTCATTAATAAACACTCGGTCGCGCACGCGCGAGGTTTTGGAGTCATAATTTTGACAATTGTATGGTATTTTCAATATCTGGCACATATTGATGACATCTTTGATGACATCTTGTCGCCATAGTTCAGCGTATATAGTAGTTATGTATGGGCAATTCAGAGGTTCAATAATGACCGAGAGGACGAAGGATGTGGATACGCTTCTTGGAAACCCCAAGAAGGCAATGTTGGCTATGGCTATTCCAGTCATAGTCTCGATGGTGGTGCAGAATGCCAACAATTTGATCGATACCGCGTGGGTCGCGGGCCTCGGTACCAGTGCACTCGCCGCCGTAGGGTTCGCATTCCCGTTGTTCTTCATCATAATCAGTATCGGTAACGGTATCGGAATCGGTTCCTCATCCGCAATAGCCAGATTCATCGGTATGGGCGATCGTGAATCCGCCAACCGCACAGCTGGTCAGGCCGTCATACTGACCATCGTCCTCAGTATCACCCTCGCGGTCGTCATGTTGTTCGTGATGGAACCTCTCTTCAGACTCCTCGGTGCAGGACAGTACACTCAGGACTGTATCAATTACTTCACACCCGTCCTCCTGACAATGCCCGTTGCACTCACCGGTGTCGTCATGGCGAACATCCTCCGTTCCGAGGGTGCATCCAGGAAGGCGATGTACTCCCAGGTCCTGTCAGCGGTACTGAACATCATCCTCGATCCGTTCTTCATCTACGATTATGGATTGGGATTGGGTCTTGCGGGAGCTGCATGGGCGACAGGTATCTCCATGTCGGTCTCCACATTGCTCCTGATCTACTGGTACTTCTTCTCCGATAAGACCTATCTGAAGATAGACTTCAACAGATTCAGGTTGGACAAGGAATTGGATAAGGCGATCTTCCGTGTGGGTTTCCCCGCATCTTTGGAGATGATCGTCGTTTCTGTCGTGTCCATGGTGGCCAACATGTTGTTGGTACAGGTGGATCCAGAGAACGGTGTTGCCATCTATTCCTCCACATGGAAGATCATCCAGGTCGTCATGATCCCCATCATGGGTATGGGATCGTCCATTGTGCCAGTATGTGCAGCTGCCTATGGTCTTCGCAAGTTTGACAACATCAAGATAAGCTACAGGTTCGCGATCTCCTCCATCACCGCGATCATGGCCGTCGTTTTGGTCATAGTGTTCTTCGCTGCGGACATCATCGTCACCGTGTTCACGTATACCGATGCCACATCCGTCCTCAGGCCGGATATGGCGTACGGACTCAGGGTCTCCTGTATCTTCATCATCCTGGTCCCGTGGGGATTCGTCACCGCAGGTCTCTTCCAATCGCTGGGTATGGGATTCAAGTCTCTCGTATGTACGTTCTTCAGGAACCTGATCCTCCTCCCCATCGCAGGTGGTATGGGAATCTACTTCGGAAGCATGCAGGCATTCTGGATCGGTGTCGTCATCGCAGAGGTAGTCGGAACCGTCATCATCGGTGTATGGGGATTGTTCGTCCTCCGTTCACTCCTCAATCAGAGGCGCGGAGACACGCCGTCCGCATTGTACCAGTGAATCCATCAACATGGGGTCGATGACCCCCCATTCCCTTTTTACGGACGAACCCCCTAAATACGTGCGCGCACATTAGCGTGCGATTACATGTCGAAAGTACTAGTCTGTGTCGCATGGCCGTATGCCAACGGTACCATACACCTTGGTCACATGGCCGGTTCAATCCTTCCGCCGGACATCTTCAGCAGGTACAACAGGCTGCTCGGAAACGAGGTCATGATGGTCGGTGGTTCCGACCAGCACGGTACGCCCATCACCGTATCCGCGGAGAAGGAAGGTGTCTCCCCCGAGACCATCGCCGATAGATATCACGAGATCAACAAGAAGGCCATCGAGGATATGGGTATCGAGTACTCGCTCTTCACCAAGACCCATACCGAGAACCACATCGAGACCGTCCAGGACGTGTTCACCACCCTCCTGAGGAACGGATACCTCACCACCCACGAGAGCAACCAGTACTACTGTCCCCACTGTGCGAAGTTCCTTCCAGACAGGTACGTCGAGGGGGTCTGTCCCGAATGCGGTGCGCAGAAGGTCCGCGGTGACCAGTGCGATGCCTGCGGAAAGACCTTCGAGACCGGTGACCTGAAGGATGCATACTGTGTACACTGTCATTCCGCTCCCGAGATCCGTCCCACCGAGCACTACTTCCTCAAGCTCGGGGAGCTCAACGACCAGCTCCTCGGATATCTGGAGGGTAAGGATTGGTGGAGACCCAACGTACGTTCGTTCACCACCAACTGGTTGAAGGACGGACTTCACGACCGTGCTATCACCCGTGATATGGAGTGGGGTGTTCCCATCCCCATGGATGGCTGGGATTCCAAGGTCATCTACGTCTGGTTCGATGCCGTCATCGGATACCTCAGTGCATCCAAGGAGTACTCCAAGATCATCGGAAAGCCCGATTACTGGAAGGAGTACTGGATGGACCCCGAGGTCAGGCACTACTACTTCCTCGGAAAGGACAACATCCCGTTCCACTCCATCATCTGGCCCTCCATCCTCATGGGATACGGAGGACTCACGTTGCCTTACGACATCCCCGCCAACGAGTACCTGATGTACAAGGGCGGAAAGTTCTCCAAGAGCAGGGGCGGAGCGATCGACATGCCCACCGTGCTCTCCAAGTACGATTCGGATGTCATCAGGTTCTATCTTTCGATAGTCATGCCCGATACCCACGATTCCGAGTTCTCCTGGGAGGACTTCCAGACCAAGATCAACACGGAACTCGTAGGAAACCTCGGTAACTACTGCCACAGATGCCTCAGTTTCACCAAGAAGAACTATGGGGTGGTGCCCGAGACCGATGCGGTTAACGCGGAGGTGGCACAGGAGATAGACAGGGCGTTCAAGGAGTACTCCGAGTACATGCAGTCCTGCGATTTCAAGAAGGCCATCAAGGTCATCATGGACCTGTCGCACTTCGGTAACAGGTACTTCGATTCCATGAAGCCCTGGGCACTCGTCAAGACTGACAAGGACGCATGCGGAAAGGTACTGTACGACAACCTCACCGTCGTCAGGGCATTGGCCGTCATGATGTGGCCCTTCATGCCGAAGGCTGCCGAGAGGATCTTCGACTATATGGGGCTCTCCGAGTTGGAGGCCGGTGGTTTCGAAGCCCTCAATGTCAAACTCGTGTCCGGAACCGAGCTCAAGGATCCCGTTCCGGCATTCTCTAAGGTGGAGATCCCCAAGGAGGTCCTCGATGCAGAGAAGGGACTCCTCGATGGCGGATCCGCCGAACCAAAGAAGAAGGAGAAGAAAGAAATGGTCACAGTTGCAGACGGTCCTTTCAAGGACTTCAGGAAGTTGGATATCAGGGTCGCACAGATCACACAGATCGACGACCATCCCGATGCGGAGAAGCTCTACCTGATGAAGGTGGATGTCGGAGAGGAGAGACAGATCGTCGCAGGTCTGAAGGCATACTACTCCAAGGAGGAGATGCTCGGAAGGAAGGTTCTCTGTCTCGCCAACCTCAAGCCAGCCAAGCTCAGGGGTCAGAGGTCCGAGGGTATGCTCCTCGCCGCCGATGACGAGGAGATGGGCGGAAGCACCGTCCTCCTCCTGAAGCCCTCCGCGGATGTTCCCAACGGAACCAAGATGAACTGCGGAATGGAGAACTCCGAGTCCAGGATCGAGTACAAGGACTTCACCAACGCCGTGCTGAAGGTCGGTTCCTGTACCGGAAACGTGGTCGACCTCGGGGACAAGTTCGATGTGGAGGGTGAGGGCCTTCCCGAGCGCATCGCCGTCGTATTGGATGACGGTAAGGTTGTCCCGATCTCTGACGGAAACGGTTGCTTCGCCACCGTGGACCGTGAGATCACCAACGGAGCAGGCGTCAGATGAAGGCGGATCTCCACATACACTGTCATTACTCCGAGGACAGTTGGGCCAAGATAGGGGACATCATCGAGAACGCGGTGAGGAGAGGCATCAGATGTATCGCCATCACCGATCACGATGAGTTCCGTGCCCACCTCGATATCCATGATGACAGGGTGATCGTCATCCCCGCGGAGGAGGTATCCTCCGCAGAAGGACACATCCTGGCATACGGTATCGACAGACGGATCCCCAGGGGTATGGGTGTCAGGGAGACCATCGACGCGATCCATGAAGCCGGCGGTATAGCCATCGCCGCGCACCCTTACAGATACCATTCCGGACTTGGGGAGGAGAACATCGTCCCCGAGTTCGACGGTATCGAGGCATTGAACGGTTGGTCCAAGAGGAAGGACAATGATCGTTCTAAGGATCTGGCACATTCCTTCGGTAAGATCGTGACCGCAGGCAGCGACGCACACACCGCCAACCGTGTTGGAGAGTCCTGGGTCATGTTACCGGACACCGTCACCACATGGCAGGAGGCCATGGAGGCGATCAGGGCCGGTGTCACCGAGATGCACAGTTCCGACAGGTCCATGTTCCAGACCATCCAATATGTGCTCAAATCGGCTGCCCTATGGTTTAAACGCGGTGGTCGTAGGATGTCGCGTAATCCGAGCAAATGACTATGATATGTTCCATCTCGACTTGACGGACAGGTCGAGCAGAGGGAATACTCCTGGGAATCAAGAAACGAAAGATACGTAAGAGGTTGCTCCGTTCTGCGGAACAATCCTCCTGGAAGATCGCTGGATTTTACCCAGCGGACTATTGCCATTTTTCACCTGCAAGATGGCAATACATTTTGGACACCCCTACATACTACGTATGTAGAGATCTCGGATTGTGCAGAGTCGATGACCCCCCGATGGGGAGGCCATCGGACAGGTACAGTTTGCCACCTGCTATGGGGGTCCGTCCATGACCATGAAACCTCTCGGTGCGAGAGACAAGAAGGTCATGAGGCTCCTCCTTGAAGGTAACTCGAGATTCGCGATAGCCAGCAAGATGAAACTTGCTCCGAGGACTGTCTACAACATCGTCGAGAAGTTGGTCTATCTCGGTTACATCCGTCAAGTGCCTGGAACCAAATCTCCGGCCATCTACGAGCAACTCCTGTCTCCAGAAACTAATCCCCCTACGGGGGATTATAAGGGGAAGGGTGGCAAGGATGGTGCCGCCATCTCAAAAGACGGCACCCCCCTCGGTCTTGGTGGTATCCGCTATGACAAGGAATGTCCCGACGGTTATGTCGAGGCTCACCTCAATGGCGCAATCCCCTATGACTTGAAGAGGGTAGGAACCTTTGACGATCCTCAGATTAAGGGTCGCGGATATGTGGGTGCGTGGGAACGCTCCAAGGTCAGCAAGCATAATGGGTGTTCCTACCATTCTGGATTCATCCGTATCGACGGTGTGGACACCTACTTCACCTATCGTGTCGGAGATAAGGGGTCGCAGACATTCACTCTGTATCCGAAGAGGATTTGTCTTGACCCCTGCCTATACAAGACGGAGGAGGATGCGAAATCCGTTTTCCTCGATCGTGCCAATCTTGTCGCAGAGATTCTGGCATACACTGGATGGAAACTCGAGAACCCCCAACTGAAGGGGAAGTTCCATTATGCCATCCCCCACCATCCCCTTGCTCAATTACTTCCGAAAGGGGTTGGATCACCTGACGACGATATCATCATCGACACGTCGCCTGGTTGTCCGGAGGCGGAGATGGAGAATCCTGATGATTGGACCAAGGTCCAGATCTTCGCCAATATGCCGTCCCACATCCTCGAGGCAGAGAACAACATCCAATCGCTCTTCGCAAAGGTCGACGAACTCGATTCCTTGCTCGATGGAATCCTCAACGTTCAGCAGAAGACCACCGTTGCCGTTCTCAACAATGCGGAGAACATATCTCGCCTTGTTCAGAGTGACGCCCAACTGTCTGCGCTGATTCTCAACAACCAGGAGTCCGTGGTATACACCTATGGCAACACGTCCATCGACAAGAAGTTGGAGGGATATCAGTGACCATAAGGGTACCTCGTGGTCGTATCCCTCGGACGATTCCATGGGATAAGATCGCTATCGATCGCAACTCCGGTATGACTTGGGAATCAATCGCTCACAAATACGGAGTCTCCGTGACCACCCTCAACATTCGTAGGGGCGAATCACCGGTTATTCTGAGGGAGAGGGCATACAGATACATTCCGTGGGATATGATCGCTATCGATCGCAACTCCGGTATGACTTGGGAATCAATCGCTCACAAGTACGGATTCTCTGTGACCACTCTCCACAGGCGTATGAGCGAGTTCATGGACCTATCGAACTCCGATTCGGGAGGTGTCTCCGTTGAGTGAGGAGAAGAAGGAGAGGGTGGCCCTCTACGCTCGTGTCTCCACCACTAAGCAGGATGAGACCCTTCAGTTGCCCAGACTCCGTAAGCTGGCCGAACTTCGTGGTTTCGAGATCTACAAGGAGTATCAGGACGAAGCTTCCGGTAAGGATCAGTTCCGCCCTTCATGGCAGAATCTGATGGCCGATGCCAAGGAACACAGGTTCGACGCCATCATGGTCGTCAAGCTGGATAGGGTCATGCGCTCTGTTGTCAATCTGAACACCGTCCTCGGACAATTGCAGGTCTACAAGGTCCGTCTGATTACCGAGGATATGGGAGAGATCAACCCTAACAATCCCAACGGTAAACTTTTGATGCAGTTCTTGGCCGCTATTGCTGAATGGGAGAGGGAGACGATTTCCACTCGCACCAGGGAGGCACTCGAAGAGAAGAAGGCGGCCGGAATCCGTCTCGGGAGGAAACCGCGTGACGATCTTCCATTGAGGGAGATTGCACAGGATCGCATTAATGGCCTCTCGTGGAACGCAATCTCCAAGGCGAGAGGAATCGCCAAGGGAACCCTCATGTCCCGTAAGGAGGAGGTCGAGAGATTCATAGAATCCATAGGGGGTGACTCGGAATGATTGTATCATCCTCTACAATGCACTATGACATAGTAGGAAATAATATAGTAGTTCCTACTATCTCCTATGGTCTTGTAGGGATATTCAACGATGTTCATACTATTTCCTGTGTGATTGTAGGAATAGGTCGGTCAGAAAAAGGTACTCCCTCAGAGGGCGGTCAGAAAAAGGTACTCCCCCCATTCCTCGGTCAGAAAACGATGGGGTCGCTCGACGGCTCCCCCTTTATATACTCCGCTCGGTCGGATTGTCGGTCATCATACGGTCGTTATGTGACCGCATTTTTGGAGGAATTTTCAATGCTTAATCATACTATTTCACTATGGGTTAAGGAAGAACTCATCGACGTCGTATCATCCAATGTAAAGTCTAGTGGATTGCTGGTAAATACTGTCTCCCCTGAGAAGGATGACCTTCTCGGACATTACACTGCGATCGAAATCTACTCGATCGATATGATCAGAGTCTCCCTGTTCTACAAGGGTGAAGAGGTGAAGGACGTGAGGGTCGATGTGTCCATCGGTAAGGATGAGTTGACCGAGATCGTCGGTGATGTCGCAAGATGGATCGGGTGGTCCGATTGATACTCGGACGTTCCCACATTATTGCGGCACCCGAACTCTCGCCTTCGTTCATCAAGCAACTCTGTGACTACGAGTTCATGGACTCTCCCGTCAAACTCAGGGAGATGGACACGTTCTATGTCGAACACAATGGTCTCACATTCCCCGTGTTCTGCTATATGGCCGTCGGTGATGTATGTAGGATCCGTAGGATGCAGGAGAAGGAGATCGCACACAACATCAAGGGGGTCTTCTGATGACTGCCCTCATGATGTCCTGTGACTATCTAATCCATGCGGAAAATCTTGCCAAGGTGCAGATGTCCATCATGGATGCAAGAGCGATCGCCATATCGCTGAGGGAGATTGCTGAGGAGGATGGTGACAGGAGATTGCTTCGTATGTCGGAACTTCTGGAGGCATCCATCGAGTCCATGCTCGATATCTCATTTGAACCGATTCCGGAGGTGTATTGATGACCTATGTCGAATATCCTCTCTCTTCGTCACAGGTGAAGTATCTCCATAACAGGGTATCCGCGTTGGCCAGCATCAATCTGGATATGTCCTTTGCGAGATCATACAATGTGCCTACACGTATCCGTACGGATGCGAAGGACATACGTACAGTATGCACTCAGATTCTCGATTATGTCCATGGTATGCGTGACAGTTCCTCTGTCGGAATTGGAAACGTGTCCGAGGTTCAGTTGATAACAATCGAGCATCATGTTTTAGCAACTATGGGGATTTCCGAGGACATCGTGGAACACCTCTCCTCTAACGATCACGATGGTCTTGCAACAGACATCGCTCTCCTTCTGTGGGAGGCAGACAATATCAATTACCAGGTCGAACTCCTCGGGGGTGGTTGTTGATGGTCAGGTACGGAATGAGTGACAGGTTCGAGTTCTCTGGGTTGCAGCTCGGAATGATCCACAACGACCTCTGTGCCATTGTGAATCTCGCAGGGGAGGTTCGCCAAGTCATCAGTGACGAGGAACTCATCGAGAATCTGAAAGGTGTGGAGGATTACGTCAACTCTGTTTGGGAACTTATTGTGAACGTTATCGAGGATACCAAGGGGGGATCCGATGAGTGAACCGTACGTGATCACCGAGGAGTATCTGGAGGAGGTCGGAACCATCGCCAGGAAGAAGATAAAGTCCTTCGGTGAGATGGTCCGCGATGAGTTCTATGCCGGACTAGATAGCGGATTGGAGAGTATCGTTAGGAGGTGTAGCTGATGGTGTTGATTATTGACATCGAGACCACCGGTCTTCGCGGACTGCCTATTGACAGGGTGCTGGAAGTTGGAATCTGCGAGTATGATGAATGTGAGCGCACCATCACTCCGATCTATGGGGAGATTATCCGCTACGAGGATATGGATGGGTTCAAGGCTCGTTATGAATCATTCTACAACGAGCCGATGTTCATTTTCGATGAGGGTCATCTCACTGTCGAGGATTGTATGTATGCCGCCAAGTCCTTGGATACTGTTGTCGAGGATGTTCGCGGAATCGTTTATGGCGATACGATCACTTCATACAACACTAATTTCGACTTCAACAAATTCCTCTATCACGGACCATGGGGGTTGGATGAGATCACTCTTCGTCCATTCGATATCATGGTCATGGCTACACGTCACGTGAAGGAAATGGCGATGAACGATCGGGTGGAGGACAAGGAACTCCAGGATCGTATGTTGAGGATGTGGGAGAACAATCCGGACAGGTGGGTCCGTTCTTTGGATGCATACAGATCTCTCTGTCCTGACGATCCTGTCGGACTCTCCGGTGTGCAATCCCATCGCGCTCTGGACGATGCGATCATGGAGGCGCATATCCTCGATGCAATCTTCTCCCTGACAGGAATCTGAAACTTCTTTTGGGGGGCATCCCCCACAATTTTTCTAGACACTAGGTATGGTCAGAGGTCTACAGTCGGGCGCGTTATATTCTGAACCAAGTGATGTGCTTGGTGTCGATATCTATTCAATCACCGAGAACAACAATCAGCGTTTCATGTCCTTGATCAAGAAGGATGCAGTATTGATCAATGGTTGATGGTTGTGCCCCCATCGGCTATTGGCTCCCCCGACGAGGGCGATAGTCACTATATTGCTGGCAGTCCTCGGAGCAAATCTAAGTATGGTGTGGAACCTTAAATATATTACGAAAAACACTTTCAATTTTGGTGTTATATTGAGGTATAACGGAATCGAAATCGTTCGTCCAGGAAAGAAAGCTAAATTGAGCCACAGTATAATTGAGAAGAGCAGTAATGTACCATATCTCGACCAACTGGAGGACATAAGGGTCTACGAGGATAGGGATCGTAAACTCTTCTCTCTCGTCAGTAGGGTCTTCTCCGTCGTTCACAGACATTATCAGATCTGTAATGGCGGCATTTCTCAATATTATTTCAATGAATATCACAAACCACGTCCGCCTTACAGACCTGGGGATTGTGCGATTGTAGGTGTCGATGCACAGAAGAACTTCCTCAATGGGGAACTGTATGACTTTGCACGTGCCGTACTGACCAAACCTGAACTCCAGGAGTATGAACTGTTCCTAGAATGTACCAACAGACCATGCCCCAAGAGTGATCGCGGTCGTGATCTTTGGGACAATCTCTATTTTGAGCATGACGACATATTCGAAACTGTGATTGAACTCTACGCACAGTACGTCGTCAAGCTGGCCAAAACCAGATGATCCCGTTTTGTGATGACTCTTGAAACCTCTTTTTGGGGTCTTTACCCCACTACCTTTTATGTTCACGAACCGATCCGCGAGTTATTTATGAATCACATTTCTCTACATTCTATGAAATATATTGCATATTTTTAGCATAATATATAAACGGTTTCTAATTTTTATTCTCAAAATAATGAGAATGACAATCAATCGTCATATTTGTATCCACAACGGTTCGATGTTAGGGTAAGGTAGTGTAAAAGAGACCCTCCGTCGTAGAGAGAACGGACGACGGAGGTAAATGGACAAATTGGTGTTGGTTGTGTATGTCGCAAAGAGCATTATGGTCATCTTGTAGCTGGCTTATAATATTTACGAAAGACATTTTCGTAAATATTATAAGTTAAGAGAACCATCCTTTACTATCAGGTTCAATCCTGAACTTGGCCAGTGTTGTGTCATGGTTTCACCGAACAAACTTCTTAGAGGGCGATCATATTCCCGACTCGTTATTAATCCCATCTCGCCCTCGTCCTTTTATATCTACACGAAATACACTTTCGTATTCAGTTTACGACGACTGAGTGATCCCGGATGTTTACATGGCAAGAATGTCTGTAGAGTTCTCCGATGAGAATCTCCGTAGGTTGGAGATCCTTGTTGGATTCTCCACGATCGGTGGCGATAGGGTCTCCATACAGGACCTATTGAACAAAGCTATAGAGGTACTGTTCAGCGAAGCCTATGCTTCGGTATGTGAGAAGACCGTGGAAAAGGACTATCTCCGCACGGTGATGGAATCCGTGTTGCCAACTAATCGTGATGCAAAAAACGATTGATAGCGGAAATGAACGATTTACCTTTTCAACCTTGAAAAGATATTTCTTGGATTTTTGTTACGGTTATCCTTGATCATCGTGGTTTTTTATGGATTCACCTAAGAGTTTCAATTTATAGTATATAAGGATTCGAAAATCCACCAAACTCACCACACACACCGAACACATCGACGGTGCCTTTGGTGGATTTTCGGATGTTCATATTCTTGCTAACGTTACCATAAGTCATGGACCGTCACTTTCACTCAACCGGCTGGGGCATCAGTCGTCGTCTTACATCAGGTGACGGTCTCACGGCAACCGTCCGTCGGGATCAGTCGTCGTTGTTGCCATCAGGAGGTAGATCCTGATGTTCAGTCTCAGGACGGTTGCCGTACTCATCATCATGCTTCTGGTCTCTTGGGGGGTTGCCTCGGTCTATGCGATCCCGGACACCGCTCTCGATTCCCTGAAGCTCATAGAGGAGAGGGGTGGAACACCCTCCACCGATTATCAGTGGAGATCGTACAACGATGATACCTGCGAATGGACAGATTACCACGTTTCCGTCGAGATCACATCGGACGATTTCGCATCGTCCATGAACCGTAACCTTCTTCGCTGCTCTTCTCTCCTCGTCCCTGCTCCCTACAACTTCATTGAACCCGACAATCCTTACGTCCAGGAGATCGCACAGTATATCCTGGACAATACCGAAGGGTTCTCGGACCGCAATCTCGCCACCGTATGTCTGGACTTCGTTCAGGAATGTATCATCTATACACACGATCCGCTGATGTTCGGATTCACCGAGTTCTGGACCCTGCCCACCGAGACGTTGTATCTCCATTCCGGTGACTGCGAGGACAAGGCGATCCTGTTGGTCTCCCTGTTGGAAGCCGTGGGTCTGGGTTCCGTCCTTCTCGATTATGACGGACACATGGCGGTCGGTGTGGAGTTGTCGGATGGAGAGGGCTTCGCTTACGCTCAGAACGATCGTGTCTACTATTTCTGCGAGACCACCAGCGATCTTCCGATTGGTAACTCCGGTCACAAGGACGGTACCGAGGAGGTGATCCTCTGGTCTGCCGACTCCGGTAACGTTCTCGGTGAGATCATCAACTCCGGCCTTGTGGGATACAGACACCTGATTCAGAGGGTCTTCTCGACCTAAAAGAGAAAGGAAATGATAATATGAATACAAAAAGCAAGAAGACACAGGGTTTCCTCGCTGTCTGTGCTGTGATGATGCTTGCCGCAGTCGTCCTCAGCCCCGCACTCGTCTATAGCGACGATGCGTACATGGAGGGCGGTACCGCAAGGATTTCGCTCCAGCCCGGACAGACCTGGGAGTGGACCCCCGAGTTCCCCGATGGACTCGACCCCACCCTTACCGTCAGTAATGGCGAATCATTCGGAACATCCGCAGGATGGGCAACCATCAGCGGCAAGACTCTCTCCATCACCGTTCCAGAAGATGCTGATTCCAGCAATTCACAGACTGTGATTCTCAGGGCAGAGACCACTCAGCCTACTCAGGTTGCAGACTACACAATCAATGTCGAAGTCGTAACCATCGACTTCGGCTACGGTACCGGAGGCATCGAGGGTAAGGTCACCGAGATCGGTATGCTCGTTGGACAGTCTTACACTCTTACTCCTACGTCCCTCGGACCTGGAACAACTTATGAGATGATTAGCGGAGTCCTCCCTGCTGGTATCCAGTTCAATTCCTCCAATGGTGAGATATCTGGAATCCCCACCGATGCCGCTACTCCCTCTATTGTTACTATCAGAGCCACTTGTGAGGCATACACGCCCACTCAGATTGTCACAACCGAGATCACCATCGGAGCCTACGATGCTATCGATGGAGAGTCCTACACCGTGTACGCGATTGCAGGCGAGACCAACATCTCCATTCCTGGATTCAACATCCCCGAAGATGTCGTTGTCGAGACTTTCACCAACACCATTAATGGAGAAGAAACACTCGCCATGGATGGACTGACCGTTTCCGGAACTGACGGTGCGATCTCCGGAACACCCACCACTGCTGGTTCATACACCTTCAATCAGGACATCACCGCTACCGCGTTGACCGGTGGATCCAACACTCACAGATCCATCACCGTCGATGTCGATGAGAAGATCACTCTCTCCGGAGCTTCCACATTCGAGACCAAGGTCCACAGTGGAGAGAACTACGAGTTCACCGCTACCGGTGATCCCAGCCTTGAACTCACTGTCGCCGCAGATGGTATCGCCTCTCCCGAGTCATATTTCAGTATCAATGATGCAGGGAACACACTCAACATCGCTGCTGGACCCGGAACCTACTACGTGACCATCAAGGCCACCGTTGACCACCCCTCCTCTTATGACCAGTACGGCGAGTCTGTTTCATCCGCTATGCCCGAGGACAACTGCGCAGAACTCATGGTGACCATCACCATCGGTACCAACCTCGAGTACGACGGACCCACCGAGTTCTACACCAACGCAAGTGGATCCGCATACGACGAGGTTGACTTCTTGGAGTTCATCACTGGTACGGACAGTGTTACAACCGAGACTTCTGATTCCAAATACAGTATCGGACCTGGTGGATTCAGGCTCGTTGATAGTACAACTCCTGGTGATTACACCGTCACTGTGACCATCATCGACGACGAGTTTGATACCAACAGGATCGAGGTCACAATGAACGTCCACGTCGTTCCCGATCTCACTTTCGAGAACGATCCCTCCGCTGGATTCATCGTTGGAGCATCTGCCTAAGCGTGGTGAATGACAAATGAAACACGAAAACGGACACAAGGTAGCGAGCGGTCTAATGGCCATCGCCATCCTTCTGTCCGCTTTCGTCCCTTATTTCGTATTCACTGATGATGCGGATGCAGCGGACGGAAGCGGAGAGGAGGGTGTCAACGAACGTTATCTCTACTCCATCCCATTCATTTCGAGTGTGGTAGCAGTCTCCTCTTCCCTCTACATGATCTGGGATTTCGGTGACGGTACCGTCCTCGACGGACGTTGGGATTACTACGTCCAACAGGAATCGGAAGGTGTCGAACTCTCCGAGACCCTATCTGCCGGAGTCAGTGAATACAAGGCTCTTCTGAGCGCACATGGAAACAATATCAAGTATCCAACACACACCTATTCTGATAAAGGAACATACACAGTCACACAGATTACCATCAACCCACAGGGATACAAGGCGCCCGGGGCACTGTTCCCATTCGACGGATTCATGTCCAACGATCACACCGGATTCGACGGTGGTCTTGCGGCCGGAATCACCCCTGCCACCTACAATGACGAGGACAGGACGATCAGCGGTGCATGGAGCGAACCTTACGTTCAGACAGTCACCGTCATGGGATACCCCACGATCACATTCGATTCCAACGGCGGTTCTGCCGTAGAGTCACAGGTAGTCGAGAACGGTTATGACTACAGAGCAGGTGTCGAACCCACTCAGCCAACCAAGGACGGGTACACCTTCGTTGGATGGTTCAAGGATTCCGAACTCACCAAGCCTTACGATTGGAGTTCCAAGGTGAAGAAGGACATGACCCTCTACGCCGGATGGGGATTCACCCTCTCGTTCGATTCCAACGGCGGTTCTGCCGTCGACGATTTCAATGTCGTGGAAGGGCAGAAGGCAACCAAGCCTGCTAACCCTACCAAGGAGGGATTCACATTCAACGGATGGTACACTGACGAGGGTTGTACCGTTGCCTATGATTGGTCCGCACCTGTCGTGCAGGACGGAACTCTCTATGCCAAGTGGGTCGAGTACGTACAATCCGAACATACCGTATCCTTCGTGACCAACGGTGGTTCTTCTGTCGACGATCTCAATGTCGTGGAAGGGCAAAAGGCGATCAAGCCTACCGATCCCACAAAGGACGGACACACCTTCGCCGGTTGGTACAAGGATTCCGCACTCGCCCAGGCATACGATTGGAACTCCACCGTGACAGGTGATCTTACCCTCTATGCCAAGTGGACAGTCAACACCTATGAGGTCGTGTTCGTGACCAACGGTGGTTCCGCAGTAGAGGACATTTCCGTGATGCACGGACAGAAGGCGATCAAGCCTACCGATCCCACAAAGGACGGACACACCTTCGCCGGTTGGTACAAGGATTCCGCACTCGCCCAGGCATACGATTGGAACTCCACCGTGACAGGTGATCTTACCCTCTATGCCAAGTGGACCGCCAATGCACCAGTCGACGTTCCAGATGACGAGGAGAAGGACGATGGCAGTATCGTATCCGTCATCGCACCCATTGGACTTCTCATCGGAGGAGCAGCGGTCGTGTTCATCGGTACAAGGACTCACCCTGCAGTAATCGTTGCCGGAATCGTACTTGCAATCGTCGGAGTCCTGGACATCTCAGGAATTTGGGAGATCTTCAACCTGTGAGGTAATGATATGTCCAGCACTCTGAACAAAACCCTTTCCATCCTCGTCGTCACGATGATGTTGTGCGTGACTCTTGGCGGCATGGTCGGATATTCCGATGATGCCTATGCTGAGAGTCACAACATCAATTTCGACACGATGGGAGGGGACTACGTATCCTCCGAGTATCAGGAGGAGGGATCCATGATTTCCTTGCCCAGTCCGATGAGGATGGGTTACTCGTTCGACGGATGGTACGAGGATTCGGGTTATGGTATGTATGTGGGTGGTGCATACGATTCGTACACCGTTCCGTCATACGACGTAACTCTCTACGCAAAATGGGTACCGTCACCGATCGAGATCTCCCCCATTGATACTGTGTATATGACATTGGGTATGGATGGCTCGTTCTACATTTCCTACACTCCGATGGATCTGCCGGTCATGTTCCGTGAGACCAGCGGTTCATCGCTGACGATCACCGTCTCCTCATCATCGGGTACAATCAGCGCAGCCACACCTGGAACCTATGATGTGACTCTCGAAGCTTACTATGACGAGAACGGTACCACATACGTACTCGGTTCCGTCTCCTTCCAGGTTATCGTCGGTTGTAGGGTATCGTTCGATCCCAACGGCGGTTCGCAATATCCGTCTGATTTGGAGGGAGCGAGCATAACGCTCCCTGATCCCGGAACGTACGATGGATTCTACTTCGACGGATGGTACACCGACAGTCAACATGGGGAGTGTGTCGGTAACGCCGGTGATACGTACACTCCAACGGATAACGTGAGGTTGTACGCACATTGGATGCCTGCACCGATCACTTTCGATCCCATGGACACGTTGTACATCAACCAGTCGGAGGATTACCCATTCACACTAACCTACAGTCCGAGTTCGGACATACCATACCAATACAGGTTCACGACACCTAGCGAACTTTACGTGATGTGGCAGGACGGTAACAATTTCACGGTCAACGCCAGTTCATCCGGAAGTTACCAGTTCACCGTGGAGGCATACGTCACCTACAATGGTTCCGAGATTACTGTGGGCAGTATTACCGTGGACGTCGAGGTACAGGCCAAGATTTGGGTCTATTTCGACTCCGATGGAGGATCCAATTCCTGCGAATCGATCGAGACTGCCGACGGATTTATCACACTCCCCGATCCCGGAACTAAGGACGGATATGATTTCATCGGATGGTCCAGATCGTATGGCGGAGAGACGATAGGTGACGTCGGTGATTCATATTCATTCGACGACACGGAGAATTTCACTCTATATGCCGTATGGGAGTTGGGGTTGGTAACGTTCGATCCCATCGACACACAGTATGCGATTGTCGGTGAGACCACAAGCTTCACCGTCAGCATATCGCCGGACAAACCTGTGGAGTTCAGACCGTACAACGCACCTTCCGACCTCAATGTGGACGTATCCGGGAACACGATCAACGTAACACCGTCCGATACCGGTAGCTTCTTCTTCTCCATCGAGGCGTATGTGGGTGAGACAATGGTCGGTGTCACCGATGTCTATTTCGAGGTCGTGGAGAAGCTGACGTTCGTCAACACTCCCGAGGCAGGTTTCATCGTCGGTGGTGCCTGATCATGCACGGTTTTTCGAACGAATCGGGTGTGAGGGGTTTCCCTCACACCATCAATCATACAAAAGGAATCTGAAGATGTCTGGATTCAAGAAGTTGGCTTTCGCCCTCGTCATGGTTGCCGTTACCGTCGCGTGTTGTATGTGCATGGTCGGGGATTCCGACGATGCGTACGCGGCAGAGGTGGTGGAGAGTGGAACCGCTCCCAATGGTGTGGTCTGGTCACTCACCGACAATGGCGAGATGTTCATATCGGGTAACGGTCTGCTGGATATGTATGACCTGTTCCACGAGGCAGGTTTCGACAGAACCAGAATCGTTTCCGTTACGATTCACGATGGGATTCAGATCATTGGCAGCTCGTGTTTTAGAGATTGCAGTTCTCTGAAATCCGTAAGTATCCCCAATTCGGTAATATCCATCTCGGATCATGCTTTCACGGATTGTAGTTCACTTGAGAAGATTGTGATCCCGGAGAGTGTTTCATATCTGAGCGACGTCGGATATCAGTTCGGATGGTGTACGTCATTAAAATCTGTTGAAATCAGGGGCAACATCACGAAATTGCCCGAGTGGGTATTCGCCGGTTGTGCCTCAGTACAGGCCATCATATTGCCGGAGAATTTGAAGGAAATCCATGATTATGCCTTCTTTTATTGTGAATCCTTAAAGGATATTGTAATACCAGATGGTGTCAGGTACATAGGGGATCACGTTTTCACCCACAGTGGTTTGGAAGTGATCATCATTCCTGGTACAGTGTGGTACTGTGGCGAGATATATTCCTGTCCATCCTTGAAGAGAATCGTATTGGAACCGGGCGTACATACATTCGGGGGTGCCGTTGATTGTGAGAATCTTGAGACTGTCGCTGCCTACGACGGAATCTATGATATAGGAGGGTGTGTCGTTTGCCCTAGTCTTACCAGTATCGTGATTCCTTCTACAACTGTGTTCGGTAATTCCTTAGAGTTCTGATAACGGTTTGCCAGGCCTTTTTCTGAGTTGTGATTTTAAATATCCATACTCCATTTGGATTCTTTTTT
>SUSY01000049.1 GCA_015063185.1 Thermoplasmata archaeon | reverse complement strand
ATCCCGTCAGGGGACAGCTGGTCAAGGCCACGATCGTCCTCAGGGGAGGTTTCGAGCCAACAGAGGACCTCAGAGCGGAGATCCAGAAGTACGTCAAGGACAACACTGCTCCTTACAAGTATCCCCGTGTGATCGAATTCGTCGAGGAGCTTCCCAAATCCATCAGTGGGAAGGTCAGGCGTGTCGTCATCCGCAAGAAGGATTGCGAGGAGTGAATCTCTTATTTTTCCAAGGTCCTCGATCAGGGCCTTGGAATCTTTTTCATCTTATCCGATTGTCGGCGAGACTCATAGTATTACAGCATTTTCTTTTCTGACAGGACCTTGGTCTCCTTGCCTTTGAACGCTATGCCGTATAGGATGGTATCTCCCCTGAGTCCGAAAGTGTAGTCCCTGTCCACGATCTGCTCCAGAGCTTTTGTGGCATCATCGGCCATGGTGTCGGATCTCGAGCGTTTGATCTCGAGTACGATGTGTGGTCTGTCTGGGTTCCTGGACTCTAACATGATGTCGTATCTTCCATTACCCCTCTCGAATTCCGCACTTACCCTGTATCTTCCGGACAGGTGAAGCAGGAGTCCGGTGATGAATGCCTGGTAGACGTGCTCATCATCCAGCATCAGGCTACCGATGGATTCCTTGAGGAGACCAGAGAAAGATGATTCAATCATCCGGACATCGTCGGACAACAGGGCATCGGTGAGGTCCTTCATCATGGCGAGGACATCATCCCCTCCATATCTCTCACCGAGGTGTCTGGAGAACATGTCCCCGAAGACGGAGAACATCTCCCCGTTCGGCAGTCCGATCTCGTAGTTCCTCCCCGCCGGGACGGCCTTGAGGTATCCGGACAGCACCATCATGGAGTAGATGCTGTCGGTTCTCCGGTCCAGGTCCGTGAATGTGACGGCGGGGTCGATCGTTTTTACCAATGGTACACCCTGTGAAAGGGACCTGAGTTCTTCCAGTCCCTTCTCATCGAGTCTGTCCAGGAGGGTGTCTATTATGGAGTTCCCGCTGGTACCCGCCCAGTAGGGTCTGGGCTCGAATCCGTTCTTCACGTAGTTCAGGAGACTCCATGGGTTGTACACGTCGGCATCCCCGAACCTGTAACCGTCGTACCATTCACGGGCTTCGTCGATCCCCTCTGGGTGTCCGTATTCTTCCAGTACCGCTTTCACCTCTTCATCGGTGAACCCGAACATCTCGTCGAAATCCTTGCTGAGTACGTTGTTGACTGACAGGTTGTTCAATCCGGAGAATATGGATTCCTTGGAGATCTGCATCACACCGGTCACGACACCGAAAGCGAGGGAGTCGTTACCCTTCAACGCGGATGAGAGGATGCCCCTCATCGTATCCAGTATCTCTTGATGATGCGGTTTCCCGAACGCGTTGTGGATGGGGTTGTCGTACTCGTCGATGAGGATTATGACCCTCTTCCCGTGATGGGCGTACAGCATCTTCGATAGCAGATTCAGGGAATTCATCAACAATGATTCATCGTCGATTCCCAGACATACCTCCTCGAATCTGGACCTCTGTATGCGGTTGACCTTGTCCGAAGTCGCGAGATATTCGAACTCCATGTAAAGATCGGAAATCCTGTCCGATAGCATTTTCAGGAACAGATCATAGTTCCTGGCATCAAGATTCTTGAAATCGAACATTATCACGGGATATGAGTTCCTGTGGTCCTCGCATTCCTTACAGTCCGAGACCTTCAGACCGTCGAACCATGTGCTGTCCTTCGGATACTTGAGGTTGAAGAACGCATCCAGCATGCTGAGGTTGAGGGACTTGCCGAAACGTCTCGGTCTGGTGTAGAGATAGACCTCGGACTTCTGCGACAGTATCTGAGGGATCATGTCTGTTTTGTCGACGTAGAGGTATTCCTCATCACGAACCTTCTTGAAATCCTGGACGCCTATCGGCAGGGGTCTGACCATGATACTCTAAAGATTGAACTCCGGGTTAATACAGTTGTCGCGTACAGTCACTATGGCATAATGTTCATATCATCAGTTGGCATATTCATCCAATAGAGGATTTCACTTGTCACCTTCAACATTTTGCAAAGAAAAAGGACTGATATATTGTTCCAAGTCAGACACATTATTCCATGCCTGGAGGTGTGCATTTTGAAGAGGGGTGGACCATTCCAGCTGGCCTTGTATGGAAAAGGCGGAATAGGGAAGTCCACGATGTCTGCGAACATATCGTATGGATTGGCAACCCATGGTCTGGATGTTGTACAGGTCGGATGCGATCCCAAACATGATTCCACACGTCTCCTTCTGAAGGGCGAGGCACAAGATACGGTCCTGGATATGTTGCGTGCAAGGGAATCGGTATCCTATGATGACATAGTCAGGGTAGGTTCAGGAGGTGTCCGTTGCGTCGAAGCTGGGGGGCCCAGGCCGGGTATAGGATGTGCAGGCAGAGGTGTACTGACCACATTCGAGACATTGGACGACTTGGGTATAGGGAATGATGCTGATGTGAAGGTGTACGATGTGCTTGGTGATGTTGTCTGCGGGGGATTCGCGGTTCCGATGAGGGAACGCTATGCGGACGCGGTCGCGATAGTGACATCCGAGGAGTTCATGTCGATCTATGCAGCCAACAACATCATGAAGGGATTGTGTAACTTCGATGCCGGTAGGCCGAGGCTAATGGGTCTGATCCACAATTCACGTGGAAATGAACACGATGATCTGGTCAGAAGGTTCTCAGAGGCCACAGGGGTGCCTATAATAGCCACGGTTCCGCGTTCTGAACTGTTCAGGGATTCGGAGTCCAGGGGATCCACGTTGATGGAGCTGCATCCCGATTCAGAGCCGGCCAAAGCGATAGGGGCGGTAATAGACCGTATTATCTCCACGATGGAATCGGGTTCCGGCCTGATGTATCCGTCGCCATTGGATGATGCACAGATGTCCGATCTCGTTGCCGGTATTCCCGTGAGGGCTTCGAAGACAGAGGAGAAGTTGGAGATGTGTCCGGGCTGCCTCTTCGATTCAAAGAAGGTCGTTGGTTCCTGTGCTACACATGGTGCCATGGCGGTCCTCAACAGGATCAAGGACATCGCTGTGGTCGTCCATGGTCCCCGTAGTTGCGGGTTCATAATGTCGTATGCGCAGAACCGGGAGTACTTCAACGGTAGGAACAGTCGTGTCTACCGTACCACCCCGTACAGCGGAAACGTGTTCACGACGAACATGGATGATTCCGATTCGATATTCGGCGGTACCTCCGTCCTGGAAGCTAAGATAGAGGAATTGGTGGCTGCAGGTTTCCCCGCCATAGCAGTCGTAACATCCTGTGTGACCGGTATCATCGGTGACGATTCACGGGAAGTGGTCCGTAAGATGAATGCGAAGCACGAGGGATGTGACATAATGTACGTGGAATCCGACGGAAGCATAACAGGTAACAAGTTCGGAGGATACAACCAGGTCACGGACGCTTTGATGGACATAGTGGATCCGGATGTGGAGCCAGTACATGGTATGGTCAACCTTGTCTGTGACACCTTCAAGAAGTCCAACAGACCGGACTACCGTAACAGGATAAATGACCTGTTGGGTGTGTTCTCGTTGAAGATCAACACCTCGATGGTCGATGTTTGTAATTCTTCTGATATACGCAATGTACTCAGGGGTATGTTCAACATACGTCTGTACGACAACCTGGAGACGAACTACATCGTGGATTCCCTCAGGGACAGATATGGCATGAGGACATTGGAGAACATATTCCCGACAGGTACGACCGAGACTCTGAGGTGGATGGACGAGGTGGCAGGCATCCTCGGAAAGGATGATGTCGTTGTAGCGGCACGTGAGAGGATGGTCTGCGAGAGGTCCGAGGGCATCGAGAAGTATGGACATCATTTCAAGGGAAAGGGTGCGGTGGTGTGTTGCCGTGATCCGACCAATCTGGAATGGATGTGCGAGTTGATGGACGAGTTGGATGTCACCGTGCTGGAAGCGTTCCTGGATCCTTCTCTGATGGATGACGAGAGGGTACATCACCAGAGTG